>RFXM01000024.1 GCA_009921565.1 Methylocystaceae bacterium
ATCGATAAAAAGTGCAATGCGTTCACCAGTATTAGCCATTTTTTTCTCGCAATTGGGTTTTCATCATCAATTGAGGGATTGCGTTCCTTGGCCTCTTCGTCGACAACCCGTTTCAACGATTTGAGCGCAATCCCTTATTTTTCTGGCAGTAGTCCTGTCTAAAAGAGTCGTTTTGAAAGCTGTTGTTTTTGGAAATAATTGTTTTTTTCCCTAGCTTGTGAAAACCGATTTCTTAAACGCAGGCAATTGCGCCAGTCTCATAGCTGTTAATTCGCCCTGATGGGGTCTAAGGTCAAGGGCTTTTGTTGGCTATTGCTCAGAAAATAGAAAGGTTTAATTGCGCAACAAAATAGGACAGAGATGGCCGTGCATATCCTGGACAGTATGTCGCTGGCGCCTATTAAACGCGCAAATGACTGTCCAGACTGAAGCGCCATTCATAATTTCTTCATCGCGTCATTCTTGCCTTAAAGCTCAATCTAGCGTATCAGCCCCTATCCCATTATTACTGGAGCCCTAGAGAAATGGCGCGCGTCACCGTAGAAGACTGCATTGATAAGATCGAAAATCGGTTCGATCTTGTGCTTCTGGCGGCCCATCGGGCGCGACTAATCTCCTCCGGTCAACAGATCTTGGTTGATCGTGATCGCGATAAAAACCCCGTCGTCGCTTTAAGAGAAATAGCGGAGACAGCGCTTTCTCCGGAAGATCTTTCAGAGGATTTTATTCATTCCCTTCAGCGTCATGTGGAAGTGGATGAACCAGAAGCCGAGGCTGCGCCTGCCCTTACCCCAGCTACAGGGGTAGATTTTGACGGAGAGGCTCAATTCGACCGGATGACGGAAGAGGATTTGCTCCGTGGCCTAGAGGGTCTGGTGCCTCCGGCGGAGGTCGAAGAAGAGGGCGAATAAGCTTTTTCAGGGGCCCCGTAGTCGGAAATCGCACTTCTTAGTTGGTGTGGCGCATTAAGCTGGTCTAAGGTCCTGCAGAACTGTTGTTTTCGGCTGTCTCTGCTTTATGTCGTTGAGCTTACTCATGCGTATCGCAGAAGCCTAAAGCGATGCATGAGCCCCGGCCACCCCGCATGATGCGTCAATATGAACTCGTTGAAAGAGTGCGGAAATATAATCCGCGCGTCGACGAAGACTTGCTTAATCGAGCGTATGTCTACGCTATGAAAGCCCATGGCGCGCAAAAACGCGCCTCTGGCGATCCTTATTTTTCTCATCCACTTGAAGTCGCAGCCATTCTTACTGACCTCAAGCTTGATGATGCGACAATAGTCGCGGCTGTTCTGCATGATACGATAGAGGATACAGATACAACTAGAGAAGAAATCGATCGTTTATTTGGTAAACAGATTGGCAAGCTTGTTGATGGCCTCACTAAAATTGAAAAACTTGATCTAGTCTCTAAACAAGCGCGCCAAGGCGAAAATTTTCGTAAATTATTACTTGCTGTCGCCGAAGACGTTCGAGTTTTGCTGGTTAAGCTGGCTGACCGCTTACATAATATGCGCACTTTGCATCATGTGCCTACGGAAAAGCGGGCGCGCATCGCGCAAGAAACATTGGATATTTATGCGCCTTTAGCAGGCCGTATCGGCATGCAAAGATTGCGTGAAGAACTTGAGGAATTGGCTTTTCGTCATCTTTCTCCAGAAGCCTTTAAGGCAATAGCTGAAAGATTACATGATCTGCGCACTAAGAATGGACGCGCTATTAAGCGTGTTGAAGAAGAGCTAAGGCAAGAATTTATAAATCGCGGAATCGAGGCTGCGGTTACAGGCCGTCAGAAAACGCCATTCTCCGTTTGGCGAAAGATGGAAAGAAAATCTATTTCTTTTGAACAATTGTCCGATATTTTTGGTTTCCGAATTATTGTTGGGCCAGTTGAAGACTGTTATCAGGCTCTAGGGCTCATTCATACAAAATGGCCGAGCGTGCCAGGCCGATTTAAAGACTATATATCAACGCCAAAACAAAATGATTATCGCTCTCTTCACACAACAGTCATTGGTCCAGGCCATCAGCGCGTTGAATTGCAAATACGTACAGCTGAAATGCATGAAATTGCTCGCTTCGGCATAGCGGCGCATGCCCTGTATAAGGACGCGACTGGAGAAGAAGGCCGCGAAGAATTAGCCAAAGAAAGCCGAGCGTTTCGTTGGCTGCAGGAGACTCTAGATCTGCTGGCGCATGGCGACAGTCCTGAGGAATTTCTTGAGCATACCCGGCTTGAGTTATTCCAAGATCAGGTTTTTTGCTTTACGCCCAAAGGCGGATTAATAGCGTTGCCCCGAAGCGCGACGCCTATCGATTTTGCTTATGCCGTCCATACAAAGCTGGGTAATTCGGCTGTAGGCGCAAAAATTAATGGCCGAGTTGCGCCAGTTTTATCGCATTTAAAAAATGGCGATGAAGTCGAAATTATTCGCGCTGAGGGACATATTCCGCCAACTGCTTGGGAGTCTGCTGTCGCGACAGGAAAAGCTCGCGCTGCGATTAGGCGCGCGACAAGAGAAGCAGTGCGACGACAATATGCTGGTCTCGGACGGCAAATAGTTGAGCGAGCTTTTGAACGGGTTAATCGTGTAATTTCTGATGAGAAATTAAAACCAGTTTTAACGCGGCTTGCTAGAAATTCTGTAGAAGATGTCCTAGCCGCTGTGGGAAGAGGCGAGATTTATTCAGGAGATGTCATTAAGGCTGTTTACCCGGATTTCACTGAAGAGCGCAAAATTAATCAAACACAAATTGGTCCAGGCGAGCCGGGGTGGTTTGGCGTGAAAACAAACGCCAATGTTGTGTTTAAATCCCCTGATGCGAGCAAAGCGGCGATCCCAATTCGCGGGCTGCGCGGCGATGCTCCAGTAAGTTTTGCGCCTAACGGGGGCGCCGTGCCTGGAGATCGTATCGTCGGTATCTTGACCCCCGGCGAAGGCGTAACAATTTATCCAATTCAATCCCCCTCTCTGACCGCTTTCGATGATCAGCCCGAGAGATGGCTTGATGTGCGATGGGATATTGATGCGGAAACGCGTGAACTTTTTCCAGCGCGCGTGATCACGACAGCACTAAATGAACCGGGCACGTTAGGGACTCTGGCGACGTTGATTGGCGAAACGGGCGCAAACATTGATAATATTCGTTTCAAAGCGCATTCCCCTGATTTTAGGGAAATGATTTTTGATCTAGAGGTTGCGGATCTTAAACACCTCACGACTGTTATCTCGCGTTTGCGAGAAAGTCCTCTTGTGAGCAAGGTTGAGCGATTTATTGGATAATTAAAATGATTAATCCATATTTGAGGCTTGGGGTTAATATTGATCATGTTGCGACCATTCGTAATGCGCGTGGCGGTCCGCGTCCTGATCCACTGCGTGCGGCTCTTCTCGCTATAGAAGCGGGCGCCGATGGGATAACGGCTCATTTGCGAGAAGATCGTCGTCATATCGCCGATGCAGATATGGCGCGCCTCAAACAGGGAATATCTAAACCATTGAATTTTGAAATGGCGGCAACTGAACAAATGCTCGATATTGCGCTAGGCGTTAGACCGCACGCAGTATGTATCGTGCCAGAAAAAAGAACAGAGCGAACGACGGAGGGCGGGCTCGATGTCATAAGCGCTCATGATTATCTTCTTGCATATGTTGATCAACTTTCACGTAGTAAAATAAGAGTCTCCTTATTTGTTGAGCCAACTATAGAGGTTATTGACGCGGCGCGTTCAGTAAAGGCGAAGGTTATAGAGTTGCATACTGGCGCTTGGTGTCACGCTGTAGAAATGCATGATGCAATGCGAGCTGAACAGGAGTTTGAACGGCTTAAAAAAGCTGCAGACTATGGAGCTAAGATTGGTTTGGAGATTCATGCAGGACATGGATTGGACTATGAGACAGCGCGTCGCGTATCTGCGCTCCCGCAAATCAGCGAACTAAATATTGGTCATTTCTTGATTGGCGAAGCAGTGTTCGTTGGACTTAGGGAAACAATTCTCACTATGCGCGCAGCAATGAATGAAGGTCGGGTACTGGCGTCGTGATTTTAGGTTTTGGCAATGATCTTTGCGATATCCGGCGGATTGAACGCGCGCTCAGCCGTTATGACAAGCGATTTACTCATCGATTGTTTACCGATACTGAGCGCAAAAAATCAGATCTGAGGGCCGGCCGAGCGGCCTCATACGCCAAGCGTTTCGCTGCAAAAGAGGCTTGTGCGAAGGCGTTAGGTACAGGCATCAGCGACGGGGTTTTTTGGAAAGATCTGGGTGTAGTAAATCTTGTTTCTGGCCGTCCGACAATGGCTTTGACAGGTCGTGCAGCGCAAAAACTTCAGGAAATGACGCCAGTCGGGATGAAAACCATTATCCATCTTACGCTAACAGACGAATTTCCCTTCGCGCAAGCCCAGGTTCTCATTGAAGCTGTGCCGTGCTAAGCGGAGCTTTACGGTCGGGTCATGTCCCGGCTCTAACGAGAATTAGGGAGAGCGCGGGTTGAGCAAAAATCCGACAAAAGAAACCCAGGAAGATGGCGGCCTACTGGAAACAGTCAAGGTAATCATTCAAGCGCTGGCGATTGCACTCGTTATTAGAACGCTCTTCTTTCAGCCTTTCAATATTCCCTCAGGATCGATGATCCCGACCTTATTGATTGGCGATTATGTCTTTGTATCAAAATACGCCTATGGCTATTCAAATTATTCGATGCCATTTGGTCCCAATATTTTTTCAGGACGGCTTTTAGGCGCATCGCCCAAGCGGGGCGATGTGGTCGTTTTTAAACTGCCGCGGGATAATGAAACGGATTATATTAAACGCGTTATCGGCCTGCCGGGAGACCGAATTCAGGTCATCGAGGGCCGGCTTTATATTAATGGTGTGATCGTTCCGCGTGAGCCAGTTGAAAAAGCGCAAACTGAAAATAGAGAAGGTCGAGAAGTGTCAGTCTCGACATACAAAGAAATTTTGCCTGGAGATACAGATCATCCCGGCGTAGAGCATACAATTATAGAAATTGAGGGTGATCACGGGATAAACGATAATACCGAACTCTTTGTCGTTCCTCCAGAGCACTATTTCATGATGGGCGATAATCGAGATAATTCGACTGACTCCAGGATTCCGCCCGATCTCGGCGGCGTTGGTTACGTCCCTTTTGTTAACCTTGTTGGCCGTGCAGAGATTGTGTTTTTCTCTGTAAAGAAAGACGAGTCGGCGCTTACTTTTTGGCGCTGGCCATGGTCGGTGCGCTGGGCTCGTCTCTTTCACGCAGCGCATTAAAGGCGCTAACGTGCGCATGAAAATTGATTATGGTCCGCTAGAAATCCAGTTGGGCCACTTTTTTTCTGACCGCCGTTTGTTGGGTTGGGCCCTCACACATGTGAGCGCCTCTACAGATAGATCCATCTCATATGAGCGTTTGGAATTTTTAGGCGATCGAGTTTTAGGTTTAATTGTCGCGCATATGTTGTTTGAAGCCTTCCCAGATCAAAGCGAGGGAGAATTATCGCGTCGTTTGGCCGCCCTTGTCCGGAAGGAAAGCTGTGCTGAAGCAGCGCAAATCTGGGGCGTTGGGCCTTATATTCAGCTAGGAGAAGGAGAGGCGCAAGCGGGCGGTAGCACTAAACGCGCGATCTTGGGCGATGTGTGCGAAGCAATAATAGGCGCGGTTTATCTCGATGGTGGAATAGATGCTGCGTCAAAAGTTGTAAAAAAAGTTTTCCGTGACAAAATGTTTTCCGCAACCGCAGACCTTCGCGATGGAAAAACAGCGTTACAAGAATGGGCGCAGGCGCGTCGGTTGCCAACACCGCAATATAAACTTGTTTCACGCGGTGGTCCTGACCATGCGCCGCGATTCGAAATCGCTGTTGAGCTTCCTGGCTTTGAGCCAATTATTGGCGTAGGGGGATCTAAGCGCGCAGCTGAGCAGGCGGCTGCGACGGCTTTTATCAAGCGAGAGAAAATTGACCCTCAGCCAAATGAAAAGAGCGTTGTGTGACCAATTCTGATGATCTTGAGAGCCAGAAGCGATGTGGGTTCGTTGCTCTTGTCGGCGCGCCAAATGCTGGCAAATCGACATTGCTCAATCAATTAGTCGGTGCAAAAGTATCTATTGTTTCACGTAAATCTCAAACAACTCGCGCGCTCGTGCGCGGGATTGCGATTGATGGCTTGGCGCAAATTATCCTGGTTGATACCCCTGGTATTTTTCAGCCTAAGCGACGCCTAGAGCGGGCAATGGTGGCAAGTGCGTTTTCCGGCGCTGTAGATTCAGATGTAGTATCCTTATTAATTGATGCGCGAAGAGGAGTTGATGGCGAAGTTGAGGTAATATTGTCTCAACTAGCACAACTTAAAACTAAGAAAATACTCGTGATTAATAAAATTGATTTAATCGCGAGGGAAAAATTGCTGGCTCTTGTTACAAATTTAACGAGCCGAGAAAAATTTTTAGAAGTTTTTATGATTTCCGCTCTTACGGGAGATGGCGTTGATGTCATGCGCGCGGCCATCGGCATGCTCATGCCTGTTTCGCCTTGGCTTTACCCAGAAGATCAGCTCTCAGATGCGCCTTTGCGCCTACTAGCTGCAGAAATAACGCGCGAGCAAATTTATGACCGCTTGCATGATGAAATTCCATATCAGTCAACGGTAGAGACAGATCTTTGGTCCCAGCAAAAAGACGGCTCTGCGCGCATAGAGCAGACAATATTTGTAGCCCGAGATGGACAAAAGAAGATTATTATTGGTGAAGCAGGACGTACGATCAAGGCTATCGGCCAAGCGGCGCGAAGAGAAATTGCTGAGGCTGCGGGTCACCCAGTGCATCTGTTTCTTTTTGTTAAGGTGCGTGAAAATTGGGCGGATGATCCTGAGCGCTATCGGGAGATGCGCTTGGAGTTTCCTAAAGATCCATAATAATAGATCTGATAATGATTCGTTAGATGAGGGCGCCTTATGGCAATGAAACGCAGAGTAACGACTGTTTATCGTTATCTGACGGGGCCTGATGATGCGAGTTTTTGCCATCGAGTTTCAGAGGCGCTGAGTAAAGGCTGGACTCTTTATGGAGCCCCGACGCTCACATTCGATCCAACTCAAAATCGCGTCATCTGTGGGCAAGCAGTTACGAAAGATGTTGAGGATTTAGAGTATTCGCCTGAAATTAAATTATCAGAAATTTGACTATCGCTACGACGAGATGGAGAGAGGTTAAATGGAATGGCAGGACATTGGGCTTGTCATTGGCGCGCGTAAATATGGCGAGACCTCTGTCATTCTTGAAATTATGACGCCATCGCGGGGACGTTGCCTCGGCGTTGTTCGAGGGGGACGTTCTCGTGCACAGCGGGCGATTTTACAATCTGGCAACCGGATAAAGGCTACTTGGCGAGCGCGACTGGAAGAACAGTTAGGCGCATTTATTATCGAACCGATTGACTTACGTGCAGCGCGCTTTCTTGACAGCGGCCCGACGCTCCATGGTCTTGCGACTCTGGTGTCGTTGATGCGTTTGTTGCCCGAGAGGGACCCGCATGAAGACCTCTTCGAGTTGGCAGAAGAAATTATTTTAGAGTTTTGTGTCCGAGACAGCGCAGCCGTAAAAATGGCTCGATTTGAGCTAGCTTTATTAAGCGCTCTTGGTTACGGGTTGGATTTGCAGGCTTGTGTGTTGACTGGAGAAAAAGAAGACTTGGCTTATGTATCTCCGAAGTCAGGACGCGTGGTGAGTCGCAACGCTGGCGCTCCCTGGAGAGACAGATTATTGCCTTATCCAGCTTTTCTACAAAATATTGATGAAACCCCCTCGTTTGAGGATGTTAGTGGGGCATTTCGGTTGACGGGATATTTTTTAGTAAGAGATGTGTTAGCGCCGCGTGGCGTAACTTTGCCCGCTTCGCGCGCGCTTTACATAGATGCCTTAAGTCGCCTTGCCGCCTGAATGAGGCCTGCTCTTCTTTAACGAGGTTCTTCGCAGACAGTGCGCGGTTGCTTGCTCGTAACGCCGTAGCCTTCATCAACATCTACAAAAATCTCTCGGCAAAGCGCCTGAAGCGGATTTTCTGCTCTGGGCTGCTCTACAGTTTTCCCTGTGGTCTGGGTAACGGAAGGCGCTGTGTTTGCAGCGAGAAGGGGCTCCGCCGCATCTGCGGGGGTGGCCGCAACTATTATTAAAGCAAAAATGGCGAGGAATTTTTTCATTAACTCATGACAGTTGCGGCTTCATTGATGGCGCGTTCTAGGGATTTTACCGCGTACTCGCAAGCAAGATTGGGGAATAATTTTAAAAAAATGACCAATGGAATATTTTACCAGGCTCTGATCGATCCAATCGCTTGCATCGCAAGTGGAAGGGCAATAGAGCCTAGTTGCGCGCAGGGAATCGTGCGGTGAAACAAAAGTCCCATGTGTTCAATGACTTGAGAGATAGTTCATATTGAGATTGGTTGTTTTCAAGACATTTCTAAGTCATGAATTTTAGAATTTCTGCAAATAACGGCATGTACATAGGATCATCTTAATGGCTCAAAAAAGCGGATCTGCAGGTAAGAGTAAGACTGGCGGCGCCGAGACCACGCCGACTCCAATAGACCTGCGTGAAGCGCTTGAAGAGCGTTATTTGCGATATGCGCTATCGACAATAACAGGGCGAGCGCTTCCTGACGTGAGAGACGGGCTGAAGCCGGTTCACCGAAGAATTTTATATGGGATGCATATTTTAAGGCTAGATCCCGGCGCGCCGTTTAAAAAATGCGCTAAAATTGTCGGGGATGTGATGGGTTCCTTCCATCCTCATGGCGATCAGGCAATTTATGATGCTTTAGTGCGTCTCGCCCAAGATTTTTCGTCTCGATATCCGCTTGTAGACGGTCAAGGAAATTTTGGGAACGTAGACGGCGATTCTGCAGCTGCATACCGATATACCGAAGCGCGAATGACGGCAGTGAGCCGGTTATTGCTTGAGGGAATCGATGAAGATGCAATTGATTTCACGCTCAATTATTCAGGAGAAGAGAAAGAGCCAATTGTCCTACCCTCAGCTTTGCCCAATCTGCTTGCTAATGGCGCGCAGGGAATTGCTGTTGGGATGGCGACGTCTATTCCCCCACATAACCTATCAGAGCTTTGTGATGCGGCGCTTTACCTTATTTCACATCGTAAAGGCACTAGCGACGATCTTCTTAAATTTGTTCAAGGACCAGACTTCCCTACTGGCGGCGTGATCGTAGATACCCGCGAGGAAATAGCTGAAGCATACAGAACTGGGCGTGGCTCCTTCCGCGTGCGTTCTCGTTGGCAAAAAGAAGAATTGCCAAGAGGCGGGTGGGTTATTGTTGTTACAGAAATTCCCTATGGCGTTCAAAAATCTAGATTGATCGAAAAATTAGCAGAACTAATTTCAGAGCGTAAGCTGCCTTTGGTTGCGGATGTGCGCGATGAGTCGGCAGAAGATGTTCGGATTGTTTTCGAACCTCGAACGCGAGCTATCGACCCTCAGCTTATGATGGAGACTCTGTTTAAGCTTTCAGAACTTGAGTCGCGCTTTGCAATGAATATGAACGTCCTTGTGGATGGCGTCACGCCTCGAGTGCTCTCATTAGATGACGCTTTGAGGCACTGGCTGGATCATAGAAGAACTGTTTTGCAGCGTCGTTCCAGACATCGACATGCTGCAATCGTGCGGCGTATTGAGCAACTCGAAGGCATGATTGTCGTCTTCCTCAATCTTGATGAGGTCATACGCATAATTCGTGAAGAAGATGACGCCAAAGGTAAGCTTAAAGCTTCATTTAAATTATCTGAAATGCAAGTTGAATATATTCTAGATACGCGACTGAGATCTTTGCGTAAACTCGAAGAAATGGCGCTGCGTAATGAGCTGGCAAGTTTAAACAAAGAGCGGAAAGAAATTGATGAGCTGCTTTCGGATGAAACCCAACAATGGAAAGTTATTGGTTGGCAAATACGAGAACTGAAAAAAAATTATGGCTCTCAAACAGTAAATGGAAAGCGGCGGACAGTATTTGAAGCTGCGCCTGAGGCTGTCAACCTTGAGCTTGCTGAGGCGATGATTGAGCGGGAGCCTATAACTCTAGTCATATCTAAGAAAGGTTGGATTCGTGCGCTAAAGGGGCATGTGCAAGATCTTTCCTCTTTAACTTTTAAAGGGGATGATGAGCTCGGCGGATCGTTTTTTGTGCAGACTACGTCAAAAATTCTCGTTTTGGCGACGAACGGCAAGGCCTATACGTTGGAAGCGGCGAAGTTGCCGGGAGGGCGCGGCCATGGCGAGCCAATTCGGCTTTATGCAGACATTGATGAAGATGCGACAATTGCGCGTGTTTTGCCGCATGAAAGTGGCGCCTCTTTGTTGCTCGTTGCTAGTGATGGGCGGGGATTTATCGTTGCACAGGATGATCTTCTTTCGTCTACGCGCAAAGGTCGCGCCGCTTTATCAGTTGAGAGTCCTGCGCAGCTTCAAATAGTCGCCCCGGCGTTGGGCGATACTGTCGCAATTGTAGGGGAGAACAGAAAGTTACTGCTGTTTCCCATAGATGAAGCGCCGCGCATGGCTCGGGGAAAAGGCGTGCGTCTGCAGCGATATAAAGATGGCGGCGTATCAGATGCGAAAACTTTTGTTTTAAAAGATGGGCTGAGTTGGACAGACTCTTCCGGTCGAACCTTTACTGTTACTAAAGCCGAACTAAAAGAATGGATCGGTCATAGAGCAGAGGCGGGGCGTTTGCCTCCTAGAGGGTTCCCGCGCAATAATCGTTTTAGCGGTTAAATGAATAGAGCTAATTTTTACTAATTGAGCGTTTTTGTCGCCACTTCACAAAACCAAAAGAACTCGCTGCGAAAACGCAGACAGCAAAAGCAAGATAAATATAAAATTCGCCTTCAGTAACGAGCCCGACGGTAAAGAGATGTTTGCCTATGTAGATTTTCTTACCGTCATCGCTTGAGAGCTTTGCGTAAAGCATGTAGTTGCCAGCATGCGTGAAATTATGATCAAAATTTACCATTCCATTACGATATTTCTGCGCAGGCAGGCTGCCAATTGCAGTAGGATTATCTTCGACAATCGGCGCATTTGCGTCGAGGATGCGAATATCCCAGGTCATATCGCGTAGCTCTGGATCGCCGGCGTCAAGCACAATTACCGTTGGGCCTGTATCAGGAAGGGCGTCGCAAACCCGGTCAATATTTTTTTTGGGCTGCATCGCGACAAATTTCATAGTTTTATCGCCAAGCGACACTGGGCATTCTGGATCATAATAATGCCAACCCGCAGCCCAGGCGTGCGTGAAGTCAAAGCCGAGCATCACAGAAATTGAAATAAGAAGGAAAATAAATTTATGACGCATGGATGGTCTTCATTCTAAACGCCAGCATCAAGCGCGGCGAGCATTTGATCCATAGCCAGTGCGGGTTCGGCGCATTTTGCATCACCAACAATACGCGCCGGCACGCCAGCCACGGTCTTGTTTGCAGGAACCGGGTCTAGCACGACAGAACCCGCTGCAATCATAGCACAGCGGCCAATTTCGATATTTCCGAGAATCTTTGCGCCGGCGCCAATCAAGACGCCGCGACGTACTTTTGGATGTCGTTCTCCCTCAGCTCGGCCTGATCCCCCAAGCGTCACGCCGTGGAGGAGAGAAACATCATCTTCAATGACACTTGTTGCGCCAATCACAACGCCTGTTGCGTGGTCGATAAAGACGCCTTGGCCGATGTTCGCCGCTGGATGAATATCCGTTTGAAAAATTTGCGATGAAAGACTTTGCAAGGTTAAAGCAAAATCGCTACGGCCGTTTTTCCAGGCCCAATGCGCAAGCCGATGGGTTTGCAGCGCATGAAATCCTTTAAAGTAAAGCGCAGGTTCAATCAGTCGGGTGCAGGCTGGATCGCGCTCTAACACAGCGAGCAGGTCGGCCTGAAAGGCTGCGGGCAGCTTTGGGTCATGAGCTAAGTAGGCGTCATAGGCCTGGCGGATGGCGGCATAGGAGGCCTCAGGACGGTCGAGGCGTTGGGCGACCCGATGCACGACAACACCAAAGACTGTCTCCTGGGCTAAAACTGCCGCATGGATGAAGCCTCCAAGTTCAGGCTCTCTGCGCAAGACATCTTCAGCCTCCAGGCGCATACGGGCGAGCAAGGGATCTCCTTTCTGGAAATCAACAATTTCGGCGCCTAGTTCGCGTGAGTTCGCGGGCATTTCTATAGCTCCAGCCAGGCGGCATCTATAAGCATCTTCTCGATGCAAATCATCTTTGATTATTCCTTCTCACGGCGGCTCTGCAAGAAAATCTAGGACAGCTTGGCGGTAAAGACGGTCGCCGACAGTGCGGTTGTGGTCGCGATCAGGAATATCAACAATTCTGATGTTGTTGAATAAAGACTCGAAAACATGCGGATCGCCGGCAACATCGTCTTTGGCGCCGACGCAAATAAGGACCGGCGCATTAATGTCGCTAAAGCGTTTGGGGTCCATGGCTGTGCGAAATCCTTTCGCGCAGGCGGCAAGAGCCATTAAGTCGCCGCCAGTGGTCTGTGCAAAGCGTCTAAAGATTTGCAGCATGGGAGATGAAATATTCTCCACGCTATCCGCTTCCATTGCCTCTGCGAGCCCGTTGGGCAGGCCGGGATCTTTCAGGAGATGCTTGCCTATGCCACCCAAAATGAGCCGGTTTAACCGTTCAGGATGGTTCAGCGCGATCGTTAGTGCAATGCGGGCGCCCATAGAATATCCCATGATATCCGCACGGCCGATGCCGAGGTGATTTAAGAGATTCACCGCATCGCTCGCCATGCTCCCTAAAGCATAGTCGGTTGGTTGATAGAGCTTTTGAGAAAAACCGTGGCCGCGATTGTCGAAAGCAATGACGCGACGGCCATCCTCGGTAAGCGCTTTGATCCAATGGGTGTAACGCCAATTAATTGCTTGTGTGGAGGCAAAGCCATGTATGAGAAGAATCGGCGCGCGCCGATCCAGGCGCTCAGGCGGATGATCAGAAAAAGCAATCTTAACGCCATTTGAGATAAATTCATCCATTATGGCCTCTCTGAGCGTCACGCCGTCTAAAATCACGCCATGGGTCTCGGTTGGCGAATGCGCCCGTAGCTCAGCTGGATAGAGCACCAGACTACGAATCTGGGGGTCAGAGGTTCGAATCCTTTCGGGCGCGCCATTAGGCCTCAGGCGAAGACTAAATGCTGAGGCTCTTCTTCTCCCATTCCAATCAGTCGAGCTTGAGATCTGACCTGCGCGCCGTCAAGATTGCGCTTGAAGACGTGTCGGTTTAAACGAAGCCTCTTTTATTCCGAGCGACTTACGCCGATCCGTGTCGGTGATTGAGCGCGGCAGGAGCGACATATGATTTCCGTTACTTTTCCAGATGGCGCCTCGCGCCATTTTGATGCTGGGGTCTCTGGGGTTGATATCGCCAAAAGTATTTCTCCATCTCTAGCGAAACGCACAGTAGCGATGACGCTTGATGGCGTGCTGGTTGATCTTGAGGCGGCAGTTGAGCGTAATGCAAAGATTGAGTTTGTATCGCGGGATGATCCGCGCGCATTAGAGTTAATTCGCCATGATGCCGCACATGTATTGGCGGAGGCGGTACAAGAGCTTTATCCCGAAACGCAAGTGACAATTGGCCCAGTCATTGAAAATGGTTTCTATTATGATTTTTATCGCGCTGAGCCCTTCACCTTAGAAGACTTGCCGGTAATTGAAAAAAAAATGCGCGAGATTATAGCCCGTGACGCAAAAATTACCCGAGAAGTTTGGCAGCGCGGTGATGCAAAAACTTGGTTTATCGCCAAGGGAGAAGCTTTCAAGGGCGAATTAATTGATAGCATTAAATCCGATGAACCTTTGTCAATTTATAAGCAAGGGAATTGGTTAGATTTATGTCGTGGGCCCCACTTGCCTTCGGTAGGAAAAATTGGCGGCGCCTTTAAATTAATGAAAGTCGCCGGAGCCTATTGGAGAGGCGATTCCACCAGACCGATGCTGTCGCGCATTTATGGCACCGCATGGGCTAATCAAGAAGATCTTGACGCTTACTTACATCGCTTAGAGGAGGCGGAGCGCCGTGACCATCGGCGCCTTGGGCGTGAGATGGATCTCTTTCATTTCCAAGAAGAGGGCCCTGGAGCAATTTTCTGGCACGCCAAGGGATGGACGTTATTTCAAACGCTGGTCTCATATATGCGGAGGCGTCAAAAAATCGCGGGATATACTGAAGTCAATACGCCTCAAGTTCTTGATCGCGCCTTGTGGGAAACATCAGGCCATTGGCAGACTTACCGTGAAAATATGTTCGTCACCAAAACTGAAGATGAGCGTGTATTCGCGCTCAAGCCTATGAATTGTCCAGGGCATGTTCAGATTTTTAAAAATGGTTTGAAATCATACCGTGATTTACCGGTTAAAATTGCTGAATTTGGCATCGTTCATCGGTATGAGCCTTCCGGCGCGCTACATGGCATGATGCGTGTGCGCGCTTTTACTCAAGATGACGCCCACATTTTTTGCTCTGAAGATCAAATTATGGAAGAGGCGCTGAAAATAAATGATCTCATCCTTACAATATACAAAGACTTTGGCTTTGAGGATGTGGTCGTAAAACTATCTACGCGCCCTGAAAAAAGAGTGGGCTCGGATGAGGCGTGGGATAAGGCGGAAGAGGCTTTGTCTAACGTTCTGGGTGAATTGGCGCGCCGTGGGTTAAAGACTAGTATTCAAGAAGGGGAAGGCGCATTCTATGGGCCAAAACTAGAATATACCTTAAGAGACGCCATCGGCCGCGAATGGCAATGCGGTACAACGCAAGTAGATTTCAATTTACCAGTGCGTTTCGGCGCATTCTACATTGGCGCAGATAGTGAGAAAAAGACGCCCGTTATGATTCATCGAGCAATGTTCGGTTCGTTAGAAAGATTTACCGGCATTTTGATCGAACATTACGCGGGGCATCTGCCTTTATGGCTTTCGCCGCTGCAAATAGTTATTTGCACAATTACACAAGATGCTGATGATTACGCGTATGAAATTGCGTCAGCTGCTAGGCGGATTGGCCTTAATGTCGATGTTGACGTGAGAAACGAAAAGATAACGTACAAAGTTCGCGAACATTCCTTGGCAAAAACGCCAGTATTGCTTGTCGTTGGTAAAAAAGAAGCAACAGAGCGTACGGTTTCAATTCGCCGCCTGGGCTCGCCGCAACAAACCCAGCTCTCGCTGGAGGACGCTATCGCTCAGCTTGCTAGAGAGGCTGCGCCGCCCGATCTCGTTGTCTAAACAGCAATAAAAAAAGCCCCGAAACGAGTTCGGGGCTGAGCTTAAAAATTCTATGCCGCGACCTAAGCTTTGGCGCTAGCCTGTTTCTTTTCAATCTCTCGCTTGAGATCGCGCGCATTTTGAGACAATTCGTCAATGCGCGCTTTTAACAAAAATGCATCTAACCCGCCGCGGTGTTCTACAGAGCGCAGGGCGGCGGCAGAGATGCGGAGCCGTACTGATCGCGCAAGCGCCTCTGACGCAAGCGTGACATTAACGAGATTGGGTAAAAAACGCGTGCGCGTTTTACGATTAGAGTGGCTGACAAGATTTCCCGTCTGCACGCCTTTGCCGGTTAATTCGCAGCGCCGTGACATGAAATTTCCTTTCGATCCGATCTTGCATCCATCTCGAAGGGCGGCCTATGGCCTGCGCGACCTACAACGATGGGAGAAACGATAATAAAAGGCCCGCCGCAGCAAGCGTCGAGCCCTCATACAGCGACTTATAAGTGTAAATTCGGGGTAGCGTCAACCAGTGGGGCGGTAAAAAATTGATATTCATCAATTTTTGATAATAAAAATATTTGGCCTAGGGCAGCGTTCTTTTGTGCGCCGCGAGCCTCTGGACATCCGCGCGTTTCTGGGCTCTAAGCCTGTCTCGTCGCCCTGGGTGGATCGAAGCGCTCTGCGCCGCTCATGCCCGGTTTGAAGAAAAACGACAGCGCAGCGCCTGTCCTGCCGCCAGCCGCGCCCGCACCGCGGCGCACAGCTAATTAAAAAGAAAGGGTAAGGAATTCATGGCCAAGGCAATTCTGCACATGCTCAGCACGTTGAAGCACATGAGCCCTTTCGACGTGAACATGGCCATTGACGCCGGTTTTGACGTAACGATTCCTTATACAAATGTAACATTGGATGAAGTAACGGCCCTGGTGCAAGACGCGATGTTCTCGCGTGCGCCGTCGGCAGCTTTGCGCACAGGCATATTTTTTGCCGGGCGTGACGCGGTTCTCGCCCTAGATATGCTTGAAGAAGCGAAAAAAGCTCTTTTAAAGCCTTTTGAAGTTTCTCTTTTTGCTGATCCTTATGGTTCCTTTACGACGGCGGGCGCGATGGTCGCCTGTGTTGAAAAAGTACTGCGTGAGAAAAAACAGCGCGACTTGAAGGGAAGTAAAATTGTTATCTATGGCGCTACGGGCGTGGTTGGCTATTGCTCGGCAGTCATCGCTGCTCTCGAGGGCGCAGAGGTAACCGTAGCGGGCTATTCAGGTCTTGAGCGCGTCAGTAAACTCGCAGAAGAGATGTGCCAGCGGTTTAACATAAAAGTTACGCCGGCTGACGGTAGCTCCTCAGATCAGGTGCGAGCTCTATTATTACAGCATGAAATCGCCTTATGCGCTGCGCGCGCAGGGGTTCAAGTTCTCTCCAAGAGCGATTTGGAAGCTGCGAAGAATTTATTGATTGCCGCTGACGTTAACGCTGTTCCGCCACTGGGCGTTGAGGGATGCGGCCTGCATGATATGGGCGTGACAATTTCTTCTCATGGCGCGCTAGGGATTGGCGCTCTGGCGATTGGTAATGTAAAATACGGGACGGAGTCTGGGCTCTTTAAGCAAATGGTAACAGCGGAAAAGCCCCTATGTCTGGACTTCCGTCACGCTTTCGCGTTAGCGCGTCAGCTAGTTTGACATATGCGCGTCATCTTTTTCCTGCTGATGGTGTCTCGCAGGGATCGATTAAGCGTAAACAGTTGAGCCGGCGTTGCGGTGTAGATCGTAATGCTTCTCATAACCAGCATTTTGCAATGTCTGGTTTATCTCGAAACAACTGCTCTTGATGGCAGCTTGTCTCGTTCTTTGGAAAGGGAACATAAATGGCTTTGATTAATAAGATGCTTGTTGGC
>RFXM01000025.1 GCA_009921565.1 Methylocystaceae bacterium
GCTAGCCAGCTTCGCATACTTATTAGGTAGCCAATGTACTGCATGTGGGGGCGAATATTGGCGCGTGCAATACGCACTAAATCCATATCTGGTGGGCCGCTTTGAGCGCTATAGCGCTTGTAGATTTTTTCTTTTACGAGCCATCCGGTAACCTCGTCAAAGAATTTAATATTAAACCAGTCAATGAGCCTACGGGTTTCGATCCGCATCGGTTTTTCTTGAGGCAAAAGTCGACGGCTGGCGTAAGACGATCCATAAGTTTCATCGATATATTCTGCAATTGTGGCAGCTCCGGGAACCACGCTACCGTCGTCATCGATAAAGACAGGGGTTCGACCTCCCGGATCTAGCGCTAAAAAAGCGCTACGACGATCGTTTACGCGTTCCTCGATAAGTTCGACTGATATGTTATATTCGTTGAGTACAAGCCGAATAAAGCGTGAATGAGGACAAAGGGGAAAGTGATATAGTGTTGGCATGTGTAATGGTCGTTATCTAAGCGGTAAGAGGATTGGGCGAGGCCAGAACAGATTGACGGCGCCCGGGATAGCGGCGCCAACCCTAGTGGAAAAGGTATGACATGATTCGATTATTCCTCGCACTTTCTTTCCTATTTATTTGGCATGGCGGGTGTCTTGCAGAACCGCTACGCGATAATACCCCGAGCCTAACCATTATGGGAGAAGCAGTTGAGGAGGTAGCTCCTGATCTGGCGATACTCCGCTTCGGCATAGTGAACGAGGGCTCAACTGCCCAAGGGGCCGCCTTGGAAAACGCACGGATCAGTGAGAGCGTCATCTCGGAGCTTGAGATGGTCGGCGTCAAGGAGGCCGATATACAAACGCAGGGTCTCAAACTTACGCCCATCTCAATTCAGGATCGTGACCCCAAGAGCAAAGCGACGGTTGATAGAAAAATATATAGGCTGAGTAATGACTTATCTGTTCGGCTGTGGGATGTGCGACAAGCGGGGGAGATGGTTCGGAAATTAGTTGATAGAGGCGTAAACAGTTTCCAAGGTGTGTTTTATGAATATTCGAATTCAGCTGAAAAACTCGATGCCTTACGCGCCGCAGCAGTAAGAGATGCGCATCGCCAAGCAGAGGTTTATGCTTTTGCGGCAGGGCTTAAACTTGGAAGAATATTGGAAATGAAGCCGGCTCAGAATAATTTCATGCAAACGACTTTAATGGATGCAAAGGCCGCGACAGCCTTTTCAGATAGCGGCTCAATCCCTCTTTCAGCTGGGCGACAGCGTATTCGCGTTCAAATTCTTATTGTTTGGGCCCTCGCCCATTAGCATCTTTGAGCGCGCGTGAAATAGATAAGAACTCTATCCTCTTCCTCTGTAAGAAGATACTCCTTGATCTGGCAACCACAGCCCCTCTGGCGGAGTTGCTGTCTGCCAGAAGACGTCAATGGGCATGCCGCCACGTGGATACCAATAGCCTCCGATGCGCAGCCATCTTGGTTTCATGGCAGCAATAAGTTCATGGGCAATGCGAAGCGTGCAGTCCTCATGAAATGCGCCATGATTTCGGAAGCTGCCTAAAAACAGCTTCAGGGATTTGGATTCAATGAGGCAGTCTGCAGGGCAATAATCAATTACTAGATGAGCAAAGTCTGGCTGTCCGGTAACGGGGCATAAGGATGTGAATTCAGGTGCAGTAAAACGTACGAGATAAACGGTATCCTTGTAGGGATTTGTAACAAGATCCAGTTCCGCCTCGTCTGGAGAGTTAGGCAGAGCTACAATACGCCCCAGGAGTTCTGGTCCATCATGTTTTTTTGTCATGATCTTAAAAGAAGCTTTCCTCTCGCTGCGTCAAGTCAGAAAAGAAAAATATCAGGGGTCTCGATCATCCGGGCATTCGCCAGCACGAAGCATGATGGGATGGGCGTTGATCCATCCAGACAAAAATCTATTCTCACCATTGTTCAAGGCGGCAAGCATTTCTAAGCGTATAATTTCTAGCCATTTTTGACGTCGATCAGGAGTATTCATTTCTGCGGGTACGCCTAAATCTATCGCCTTAACAGCGAATTGGTAAGGCTGGGTGTGCCAAAAAGCGACGCCGCCGCCGCCAAGCATAGCGGTGGTGTCCGCCTCAGGAATTTTTGCCAATTTTTCTTGATCCTCTAGCGTCAAAGCCTCAGCTTTACCGTTTGGCGCAGCGTTTATTGCTACGCCATTGCGGAGAAAATTATTTAGCATTACTCCGTTCTTTTCTATTATTGCATTTCCGCCAACCACAAACACGCTGTCTGATTTTTCTGCGCCACACCGCAGGATACGATCAAAGCACGCCGCCACGCCCGCCATCTGTGTGGCGCAGCTGGTTTCAATCCACTTCGCCATTGTTTCAGCTTTTACGTCGAGAACATAAGCAAGACCTGAAGCAGCTCCGAGCTTATACTCACATCTTTGTAGCGTGTTCGCAGGCCAGCCAAGAAAAGACTCCGCAACGGGAGTGCATGCGCCTTGGCGGATTGATGATTTTTCAAGATAGAGTCGAGCTGCCTCTATGTGGTCTGGTGTTTGTGCGGAAGCGCAGTCGACTGCGCTAAGAAGGAGGCATAAAAGTCCTGTCGCGACAGAGCGGACTGCGTCCTCAACAAACGTCATTTCTGCCTCCTCAACTGGGTATTTTAAACTCTTTGCACAGCTAATGGACTTGAGCGCGGCGTCAACAGCTTCTGGAGGAACGCCTGGACCCATGGTCGGCGCGCCATTTTGCAAGATTAGTTTCGAAAAACACCTGTTGGAGCCTGTGTCGAGGCTTTCCCCTGTGGCGTAATCAGTCTAAAAGTCCTTCTTACCGCGCTGCACCACACGAGGCCCTAACAATGACCGAGATTATCGACATACATGCCCGAGAAATCCTTGATTCCCGGGGCAATCCGACTGTCGAGGTTGAGGTCACGCTCGAGGATGGCTCTTGCGGACGCGCCGCTGTACCCTCAGGCGCATCTACTGGCGCGCATGAAGCCGTCGAAAAACGCGATGGCGACCCAAAGCGCTATTTGGGCAAGGGCGTCCTTACCGCGGTTGAGAATGTTAATGATGAAATCGCTGGGGCTTTGTTGGGGCTCGAGGCCGAGGATCAGATCGGCATTGACATGGCGATGATCGCGCTCGACGGGACGCCCAATAAGGCGCGCCTTGGAGCCAATGCAATTCTCGGCGTCTCACTTGCTACCGCTAAAGCAGCGGCTGACGCAGCAGCTTTACCCCTTTACCGTTATGTTGGCGGCACGCAGGCGCGTGTCCTGCCCACCCCGATGATGAACATAATTAATGGCGGCGTTCACGCAGATAACCCGATCGACTTTCAGGAATTTATGATCCTGCCGGCAGGCGCCGAGAATGTGCGCGATGCTATTCGCTGGGGCGCTGAAATTTTTCATACGCTTAAAGGCGCGCTTAAAAAATCTGGACATTCAACATCTGTAGGCGATGAAGGCGGATTTGCGCCAAACCTTCCTTCGGCGGAAGCTGCGCTGGATTTTATTATGAAAGCGATTGAAACCGCAGGCTTCAAACCAGGCGTTGACGTGCTGCTAGGAGCAGACTGCGCCGCTACGGAATTTTTTAAAGACGGTAAATACGTGTATGAGGGTGAAAAAATAACTCGCAGCATTGATCAGCAAGTCGAGTATCTAGCAAAGCTCGCCAGCGCTTATCCCATCGTCTCCATAGAGGACGGTATGGCTGAAGATGATTGGGAAGGGTGGAAAAAGCTCACAGAATCCGTTGGTAAGAAGATTCAACTTGTAGGCGATGATCTTTTTGTTACGAATGTCACGCGTCTGTCGCAAGGCATTAAGACCAATACAGCGAATTCTATTCTCGTCAAAGTTAATCAGATTGGATCGTTAACAGAGACGATTTCGGCTGTCGATATGGCGCATCGGGCTGGCTACACTAGCGTTATGTCTCATCGCTCCGGTGAGACAGAGGATTCAATTATCGCGGATCTCGCCGTGGCATTGAATTGCGGTCAGATTAAAACAGGCTCTTTGGCGCGATCCGATCGTACAGCCAAATATAATCAGCTCATTCGTATTGAAGAAGAGCTCGGAGATACCGCAATTTATGCTGGAAGAAATGCGCTAAAGGCCCTTTCTTAGAGATATCTCCGCTCTTTCGACAGTCGGCGTATCGGCGGTCGGCAGTCGAATACTACTCGCTGCCGAAAGCTAGATTACGCTATCTGATGATGGAAAAAACATTCAACCCTACTCTGATTGAACAACGCATGCGTGTGTTGTGGGAAGATGCAGGCGCGTTTAGGGCTGGTCGTCCCGAGCGTCTTGGCGCCAAGCCTTATTCAATTGTAATCCCACCGCCCAATGTTACGGGCAGCCTACATATGGGTCATGCGCTCAATAATACCTTGCAGGATATTCTTGCGCGTTATCATCGCATGAGGGGCGATGATGTTTTGTGGCAGCCTGGCACAGACCACGCAGGCATTGCGACGCAAATGGTTGTTGAGCGCCAACTCGCGGAAAGAAATGAGCCTTCGCGACGCGAATTGGGTCGTGAGAAATTTTTAGAGCGTGTCTGGTCGTGGAAAGCGGAGTCTGGAGGAAAAATCGTAGAGCAGTTGAAGCGCTTAGGAGCTTCCTGTGATTGGTCTCGTGAAAGATTTACTTTGGATGATGGCTTGTCACGGGCTGTTATTAAAGTCTTTGTTCAGCTTTATCGTGATGGCTTGCTTTATAAAGATAAACGTCTCGTCAATTGGGATCCTGTTCTCCACACGGCGATTTCTGATCTAGAAGTGCAGCAAGTTGAGATGAAAGGCCATCTATGGCGTTTCAAATATCCAATTGTTGATGCTGTTGGACAGAAAACAGGCGCCTTTATTACTGTCGCAACCACACGACCTGAGACATTGCTTGGCGATACTGCTGTTGCGGTGCATCCAGAAGACGCGCGTTATCAGTCTCTCATTGGAAAAAATATATCTCTACCTTTAGTTGGACGGCAAATTCCTATTATTGCAGATAGCTATTCAGATCCAGAAAAGGGTACCGGAGCAGTAAAAATTACCCCAGCCCATGATTTTAACGATTTTGAAGTTGGGAAGCGCCATGGCTTGCGTCTCATTAATGTATTTGACGCGCAGGGACGACTGTCGCTTTCAGCCAATAGCGATTTTCATGAAGGACTGACGCCATCTGCGGAGCTCGCAGAAATTCTGGCGACGTTAGACGGCCTCGATCGTTTCGCAGCGCGTCAGCGCGTCGTGACGATGATGACCGAGCGAGAACTGCTCGAGGGCGTCGATGAGCATAAGCATATGGTTCCTCATGGCGATCGTTCTCACGCTATCCTTGAGCCGCGATTAACAGATCAATGGTACGTTGACGCTAAAACATTGGCTCATCCCGCGTTAGAAGCGGTGCGTACGGGTCAGACAAGCTTCATCCCCAAAAATTGGGAAAAAACCTATTTTGACTGGCTAGAAAATATTCAGCCTTGGTGCATATCGCGTCAGCTTTGGTGGGGCCATCGAATACCAGCATGGTATGATAAAGATGGCAATGTGTATGTCGAAGAAACAGAGGAGGCTGCGCAATTAGCTGCACGCGCGCGAACAGGAGAGGCTGTCGCACTAAGTCGTGATGACGATGTGCTCGATACGTGGTTTTCGTCTGCGCTTTGGCCTTTTTCGACCCTTGGTTGGCCGGAAGATAGCTCTGATCAAAAGCGTTACTACCCAACAAATGTTTTGGTTACAGGCTTTGACATTATTTTCTTTTGGGTTGCCAGAATGATGATGATGAGCCTTCACTTTAAGAAAGAGGTTCCTTTTAAAGATGTCTATATCCATGCGCTCGTTCGTGACGAGAAGGGCGCCAAGATGTCTAAATCTAAGGGAAATGTTATTGATCCCTTGCATTTGATCGATGATTATGGCGCTGATGCGCTACGCTTCACTCTTGCTGCAATGGCGGCGCAAGGTCGTGATATCAAGCTCTCGACGCAGCGCGTAGAGGGCTATCGTAATTTTGCGACTAAGATCTGGAATGCGTCGCGCTTTGCAGAATTTAATGGTTGCGCGCGCGTCAATGATTATGATCCCTCAAATAATAAGATTGTCCTAAACCGCTGGATTGTCGGCGAGGCAGCGCGTACTATTGACGCCTTGAACGCTGAGATTGAAGCCTACCGCTTTAACGATGCGGCAGCGAGCGCTTATCGGTTTGTGTGGAATATTTTCTGCGATTGGTATTTGGAGTTAGCGAAGCCGTTGCTTCAAGGTCCAGATGGCGCCGCTAAAGAAGAAACGCGCGCTACCGTCGCCTTTATTCTCGATCAGATCTACGCTCTCTTGCATCCTTTTATGCCCTTTTTGACCGAAGAGCTTTGGGCGATCAAGGGTGAGCATGGGCCGCCGCGACAGAGCTTACTCGCCCTCGCGAACTGGCCGTCTTTGACTGGACTTGAGGATGCTCAAGCGGAAGCTGAGATTGGCTGGGTCGTAGATCTTGTATCAGAAGTTCGTTCTCTTCGAGCCGAAATGGCGCTAGCAGGGGAAACAGAACTGCTGTTGATTGGCGCTGACGAGGCTTTGCGCAGCCGGGTAGAGCAATGGGATGAAACCTTGCGTAAGCTTGCGCGCTTATCGCAAATTGGTTTTGTTGACGTCGCCCCAAAATCATCTGCACAACTTCTTGTACGTGGCGGAGTTGTCGCGATCCCCCTTGAAGGGGTCATCGACCTTGATGTGGAGAAAGCGCGGCTCTTGCGTGAAATTACCAAACTTAATGAAGACGTTAAAAAGCTCGACGCAAAACTGTCCAATCCAGGCTTCCTCGCCAAGGCTGATGTGGATGTGGTTGATGAACACAAGGAGCGACGAGAGGAAGTGAACGCAAGAATTGAAAAATTAACAGCCGCGGTTGAGCGTTTGGGATAATACTTGCCGTCGCTAGCTTTTTGTCTCTTGGGGTCGAGGCCCGTAATGGTGAAAATTTACGCATGACGCTGTCGCATAAGCCTGTTGGACCGGAAAGTCGCGTCTTTCTCGTTGACGGGTCATCATTCGTCTTTCGTGCTTATTTTCAATCAATTCGACAGGATGCAAAATATAATTATCGTTCAGATCGTCTGCCGACAGGCGCAGTCAGATTGTTTTGTTCAAAGATTTTACAGTTTGTTCGAGAGGGGGCGGTGGGCGTCAGGCCGACACATTTGGCGATTATTTTTGATAAAAGCGAAAACTCTTTTCGTAAGGAAATTTATCCTGAATATAAGGCTAATCGCTCCGAGCCGCCGGAAGATCTTGTCCCGCAATTTCCACTGATGCGCGCTGCTGTGCGCGCCTTCGGGCTGAAGCCGATTGAGCAAGATATCTATGAAGCGGATGATCTGATCGCAACCTATACGGCACAGGCCCGCGCCAAAGGCGCAGAGGTTTTAATTATCTCAGCCGATAAGGATCTGATGCAACTTATTGGCACAGGCGTGGCTATGTATGATCCAGCCTCTGGCTCTGCTGGAACTAAGGGCGCACGCGAGGAACGATTCATAACGCAAGCGGAAGTCGTTGATTATTTTGGTGTGACGCCAGATAAGGTCGTTGATGTGCAAGCGCTCGCTGGCGACAGTACGGATAATGTTCCAGGCGCAAAAGGCATTGGTTTAAAGACCGCCGCGCAATTGATTAATGAATTTGGCGATCTCGAGACTCTGTTGTCGCAGGCGCAACACATTAAACAGCCTAAAAGGCGAGAGGCTTTAACTGAGCCAGATGCGGTCGCCCGTATCCGACTGTCAAAGAAATTAGTCGCGCTAGTTCAAAATGTTCCGCTAAGCGTGCCGCTTGATGATCTTGGCTTATGTGAGCCAGATGGAAAAACCTTGGTCGCCTTCCTACAAGCGATGGAATTTACGACAATCACCCGTCGTGTTGCAGAGCTTTATGACGTAGAGATCGCTACGATTGCACCAGATCCAGCGTTTTGTGGAGCAGCAGCGTGGCTTGGCCGTGACGGCCAAAGTCAAGTCGAAGAACAGATAGATCAAAAAGAGAATAGACTCATTATTGATGACGATACCCCACAGCGTTACGCAATGCTTCGGGATCAGCAAGAAAAAGCGCAAAAGATCGACCGGACATTATATAAAACAATCACAACTCTTACGCAGCTCGACCAATGCATTATGCAGGCGCAGCAAGCTGGCGTTGTTGCTCTTGATACGGAAACAACATCCCTTGATCCCATGCAATGTCGGCTTGTGGGCGTTTCCTTATCAACCGCTCCAGGCGTTGCCTGTTATGTTCCGCTACAACATTGTGAGGTAGGAGCAGGAGATCTTTTTGGCGAGAGAGCTTTGCTGCCTGGCCAGCTTTCTCTTAGCGCCGTCATTGAGAGATTAAAGCCTCTTCTTGAAGATGCTTCGGTGCTTAAAATTGCGCATAATATGAAATATGATCTCTTGGTGTTGGCTCGTTATGGGATAGATATCCGACCGATCGAAGATACGATGCTCCTATCTTATGCGCTCGATACGGGGCGTAATAATCATGGGCTTGATGAACTTGCATTGAAGCATTTAGGACATGAAAATATTCCCTTCTCTGCTGTAGCGGGATCAGGGCGTAATTTTATTGGTTTTGAACATGTCGCGATTGATAAGGCTACCGAATATGCCGCCGAAGATGCTGATGTCGCCTTGCGCTTGTGGCGGGTGTTGCGTCCGCGTCTATGCGCTGAGCATTTAACAAACGTCTACGAGACGCTTGAGCGGCCAATGGTCGCTACTCTTGCGGCAATGGAGCAACGCGGCGTCATGATTGATCGCGTGATGCTTTTGCGATTATCTGGAGAGTTCGCGCTAGATATGACGCGGTTAGAGAAAGAGATTTTTCATCAGGCTGGCGAAAGCTTTAATCTTGCCTCACCCAAACAACTGGGTGAAATTTTATTTGTTAAAATGGGGTTGCCTGGCGCAAAGAAGACAGCGACTGGCGCGTGGTCTACTTCTGCTGATGTACTGGAGGAATTGGCTGCAGAGGGTAATGCCTTTGTGCGATTGATCCTCGACTGGCGTCAATTATCGAAGTTAAAAAGTACCTATGCAGATGCTTTGCCAGGCTTCATTAATCCACAAACAGGCCGCGTGCATACGTCCTATTCCCTTGCTTCAACAACAACTGGGCGTCTGTCCTCTTCTGATCCAAATCTACAAAATATCCCGGTACGCAACGAGGCTGGTCGTAAGATCAGGAAGGCTTTTATCGCTAGGCCGGATCATTTGCTCATTTCAGCAGATTATTCTCAGATTGAATTAAGATTACTTGCGCATATCGCGGATATCCCACAATTAAAGCAGGCTTTTGCAGATAATATTGATATTCACGCAATGACCGCAAGTGAGATGTTTGGCGTACCAATTAAGGATATGTCCTCTGAAGTCAGGCGTCGTGCAAAAGCAATTAATTTTGGCATTATCTATGGTATTTCAGCTTTTGGCCTTGCCAATCAACTTGCAATTCCACGTGAAGAGGCAGCTGCTTATATCAAGCGCTATTTCGAACGTTTCCCCGGCATTCGCGATTATATGGAGTCAATTAAGAAGCTTGTTCGCGAACAAATGTCGGTGACAACTATTTTTGGTCGAGTTTGCCATTTTCCGCGCATCGCCTCAGCAAACGCCTCTGACCGAGCATTTTTTGAACGCGCCGCGATTAATGCGCCTATTCAAGGCGCTGCTGCAGATATAATTCGTCGAGCTATGGGGCATATGGATGTTGCGTTATCCGAGGCAGGACTCGCTGCGCGCATGCTATTACAGGTACATGACGAGCTCGTGTTTGAGGCCCCACTAGTAGAAGCAGATGCAACCATTGATCTTGTTCGGCGCGTGATGGAAAATGCTCCGCTCCCTGCGGTGCATTTAAGTGTGCCGCTTAAAGTCGATGCGCGCGCCGCCTTAAACTGGGATGAAGCACATTAGGCGATGAAATTACAGACCTCCGCCATCAATGATGGTCTCTTTCTGGTTCTGATCTGACTGCGCTGCAGGCGCGCGCCAGAGTTTTTCATGCACATAATACAGGCCAGCAAGAGCGAGCGTCTGTGATAAGCCTATCTCAAGAGCCAGCGTCGAGTCTTTAACGAAGACATAGCCAAGAGCGGAAGTTAAGAGCGCTGTTGTGAGAATGAAACTGGCCATTTTTCCGTTGCGGCCAGCAAGCGGGCCTGCAGGAGACGCATCGGGCACGCCTTCCATCGAGGCATAGCTCAGATCTGTCAGGGCAGGAGCCGCACGCCCGGACGAGGTCGCGATAGCTTTGACCATCCCCACCGCAATAGTTTCATTAGTGATGCGGTCAATAAGGATAAAGCCGCCTGTCTCTCGGTTCTCCGTAAAGGGATCGCAGGCGACCGCTGTTTCTAGTGCAAGTTTCGCCTCACCCATTTCATTGAAATTCAGCGTGGCGCCTGCAGGCATGGATTCGGCGAGGCCGGTTTCAATCTCAATGTGGGCATCGACGCTAACAATATGAGCCGGCGTTATTTTCGTGCCGATTTTCAACAAATAACTTTTGCTAGGAATGAGCGGCTCGCGGACAAGCCAAAGAATTTTTGTCTCAAGTCGATCGCCGACCTTAGCGGGAGAAACAGGAGAGCACAAAAGATCGCCGCGAGAGATGTCAATTTCTTCAGTAAGCGTTAGTGTGACAGATTGACCTGAGACCCCTCTCTCGAGATCTCCATCATAGGTGACGATGCGCGCGACGCGTGTATCGCGGCCTGCTGGGAGAATTCGGATAATGTCGTCGGGGCGGATGTTGCCCCCGCTGATTAAGCCAGAAAAACCTCTAAAATCGAGATTAGGTCGATTGACCCATTGAACGGGAAAACGAAAGGGTGCGATTTGAGTGCTATCTTCAATGGCTACCGCCTCAAGATACCCAAGAAGCGGCGGTCCTTTATGCCAGTCCATATGGGCGCTTTTCTTAACAAGATTGTCTCCGTCTTTGGCGACAAGAGGGGCGACGTAAATAGATGTAAAACGAAGATTTTTTGCAAAGTCGCGAAAGTCTGCTTCGATCTTGCGAAAAACCTCTTCGCTGTAGCTGACAAGATCCATTTTATTGACGGCGACAACAACATGGCGTACGCCAAACATTGAAGTGATCACGCTATGTCGACGTGTTTGTGGCAAGATGCCTTTGCGTGCGTCGACTAGAAGAATCGCCAAGTCGGCTGTTGACGCGCCAACAGCCATATTGCGCGTATATTGTTCATGTCCAGGAGTGTCTGCGACAATGAACTTACGCTTTTCTGTCGCAAAATAACGATAAGCAACATCGATCGTGATGCCCTGCTCACGTTCAGCGGCAAGTCCGTCAACGAGCAGCGCAAAATCTAGCGCTTCTCCTTGCGTGCCATGTTTTTTTGAGTCGGTTTCAAGCGCGGCGATGAGATCGTCAGGGGCAAGATCTGCATCAAAAAGAAGTCGGCCAATGAGCGTTGATTTGCCATCATCAACTGAGCCGCAAGTGATGAACCGTAGTAATGGCTTGTCAGCGATGACAAGTTTCGATGACCCAGGGTCCGGCGCGTGTGTTGCAAGAACGCTAGGCATATTAAAAATAGCCCTCCTGCTTTTTCTGTTCCATCGAGCTGGAACCATCATGATCAATCAGGCGGCCCTGTCTTTCTGAGGAGCGGCTGGCGCGCATTTCTGCTATAATATCTTCGAGTGTTGTCGCCGTACTTTCGAAACCGCCCGTTAAGGGATAGCAACCAAGCGTCCGAAAGCGCACCATTTTATGCTCGATCTTTTCGCCAGGTAGGAGTTTCATGCGATCGTCGTCGACCATAATTAAGGCGCCGTCGCGGCTGACAACAGGTCGCTTTTTGGCAAAATAGAGCGGCACTACTGGAATGTTTTCACGCGCAATGTAGTCCCAGACGTCTGCTTCGGTCCAATTGGACATTGGAAAAATACGCAAAGATTCTCCTTGCGCTTTACGCGTGTTGTAAAGACGCCAAAATTCAGGGCGTTGGTTTTTAGGATCCCAACGATGTTGGGCTGTTCGAAACGAAAGAACACGCTCTTTCGCGCGAGATTTTTCTTCATCTCGTCGTGCGCCGCCAAATGCTGCGTCAAACTTCCATTTATCAAGAGCTTGTTTTAGCGCTTCCGTTTTCATGATTTGCGTGTGCAGTTTTGATCCATGATCAAAAGGGCTGATTTTCATATCAATCCCTTGAGGGTTGATATATTCCAGCATTTCGACGCCAAGCTCTTTGACTGTTTTGTCTCTAAACGCAATCATTTCCTTAAATTTCCACATCGTATTGACGTGAAGAAGCGGAAATGGGGGCTTTGATGGATAAAAAGCCTTAAGCGCCAGATGCAGCATTGCGGCTGAGTCTTTGCCAATAGAGTAGAGCATCACGGGACGTTCTACTTCTGCAACTGTTTCGCGCAGGATGTGAATGCTTTCAGCTTCAAGTCTATCGAGGTGACCGAGCGCGCGTGTTGGAACTGTCGTCATGGTGAGGATTCCTGCCCTGAAGGCGCGCGGCTAAGTCGGCCCTCCGCGTCAACATGCAGGCCACATTCTTTTTTCTCATCCTGTTCCCACCACCAGCGTCCTGCGCGTTCATTTTCGCCGGGCGCAATGGCGCGCGTACAGGGCGCGCAGCCGATTGAAATGAAGCCCTTATCATGAAGCGTGTTGACTGGAATAGCGAATTCCTTCGTTTGCGCAACGATGCGATCGCGTGTGTAGTCGATGAGCGGATTAATTTTTATGATTTTGTGACCAGAGTCATAGGCTACAAAAGTTGTGTCAGCGCGACTTTGTGACTGATCTGCGCGCAATCCAGTCACCCATGCAGAGGCGCCGTCAAGAAGTCGTTTCAAAGGCTCGACTTTACGAATAGCGCAACATGCTTTGCGCGCGTCGAGGGATTTGTAAAATCCATTCACGCCCTGTTGGGCAATCAGCGCCTCGAGAGGGGTTGTTTGAGCGTAGACAGCTGGGATTCGCTGCGCATAACGCGCTTCAGTGCGTTCCCAAAGTTCATATGTTTCTGGAAACAGTCGCCCCGTATCAATGGTGGCAATATCAATATCTAGCGCTTGCGTGAAGATTGAGTGCGTAATGAGCTGGTCTTCAACGCCAAAGCTTGTTGTGAAGATAATACGTCCAGGAATAAATTCTCTGATCAGGAGAAGCCGATGATCAAGATCAAGAGGCTTTATCCGCGGCGACAGAATATCGACAAGCGACGGGTTCATTGCGCAGCCTTCCGACGCGAGTCGAGGATCGAGCCTGAGGAAATATAGCCGCGCTGATAGGTTCTTTGATGCGTCCTCCTTGCAGAGCGCCATTGCGTTTCATTTTGACGCTGAGCTAGGTCATCAGGAATTTCGACTGTGTCAAATCCGCAACCAAGCGCATGGGTATATTGATCTGCGAGTAGACGGCCGCTGGCGCGTAATTCGCCTCGATAACCAGTGCGTCGAATGAGACGCGCAAGTGAAAATCCACGCCCATCCGCAAAGGATGGGAAGGCGATGGCGATAAGCCCAAGCTTGGCAATTACAGGAGTGAGCTTATCGATTTCAAGAGTATTGTTGATGATGACGCCGATATCGCCGTTAGCGCCGCGCGCCTTCAAGGCGCTATCCAATCGCTCGTAAGAAACAATAATTTTTCCCTTGTCAGGAAGGGCTTCCTCGTCAGCCAGACGACGCCAGTCATCTACTACAAACTCACCATTAGATATCAGCGCCATCTTCACCCTCCCGGCGTAAGACATCCTTGAAGCGCGCATGACCAAGGCGACGCCAAGTGTCAATGAAAGCTTCGCTTTCATGACGTTCAGCAAGATAGAAATCAACGAGATGTTCAATAACCTCTGGCACCTGATCTGCACTCACGCCCGGTCCAAGAATTTCACCAATTGACGCCGAGAATCCTGGATCGCCGCCAAGTGTGATTTGATAGGATTCTTGGCCTTTCTTCTCAAGACCAAGCACGCCGATAGCGCCGATATGGTGATGACCGCAAGCGTTGATGCAGCCGGAGATCTTGATGCCGAGCTTACCAATGCGGCGTTGGCGCGCCATATCAGAAAAGCGTTGAGAAATCGCTTGTGCGATCGGTATTGATCTTGCTGTCGCTAGAGAGCAATAGTCGAGGCCTGGGCAAGAGATAATATCTGAAACAAGCCCCGCGTTAGCAGTAGCGAGATCTGCTGCGTCTAGCGTTTGCCATAACGCAAAAAGATCATCCTTTTTGACATGGGGTAAAATAATATTTTGCTCATGGCTGACGCGGAGCTCGCCAAAACCAAATCGGTCGCAGGCATCAGCAAGAACGCGCATCTGATGCGATGTTGCATCCCCAGGGATACCACTAATAGGCTTCAAAGAGACTGTGACGATTGCATAGCCAGCTATTTTATGTTTGCTGACATTGACACTGACAAAATGATCAAAGGCTGGCGTTTCCAGCCGAGCTTTTGCAAGCTTTGAGGATTCCGATGGCAGCGTCTCATAGGGCGGCGGCGCAAATGACGCCGCCACGCGTTTAAATTCCTGAGGGTCTTGTTGGAACGCGGTATAGTCCATGGCGGCAAATTCTTTTTCAACAGCCGCGCGAATGGTCTCAATTCCTTTTTCATGAACCAAGATTTTAATACGCGCCTTATATTTATTATCACGGCGTCCATAGCGATTATACACGCGCATAATGGCTTCAAGATAAGCCAGTAGTTCGGCGCGGGGCACATACTCGCGGATGACTTTGCCAATGAATGGAGAGCGACCGAGCCCACCACCGATAATAACGCTATAGCCGACATCGCCTGACGCGTTTTTGACAAGGCGCAGGCCGATGTCATGTGCGAGCGTGGCGGCGCGATCATGGGTTGCGCCAGTGACGGCAATTTTAAATTTACGCGGAAGGAAGGAGAATTCGGGGTGGGCGCTTGACCATTGACGCAGGAATTCAGCAGTTGGACGCGGGTCTTCAATTTCATCTGCGGCCACGCCAGCAAAATGATCTGCCGTTACGTTGCGGATGCAATTGCCTGAGGTCTGTATGGCATGCATGTCAACCTCAGCCAGAGCTTCGAGAATATCTGGCGTGTCAATTAATTTAGGCCAATTATATTGTAGGTTCTGTCGAGTCGTAAAATGACCATATCCTTTATCCCAACGATCTGCGATTTCGGCAAGTCGGCGCATTTGTTGAGAGGTCAGCGTACCATAGGGAATTGCGACGCGTAACATGTAAGCGTGCAATTGAAGATATAAGCCGTTCATAAGCCGGAACGGACGAAACTCTTCCTCAGTAAGCGATCCATCTAGTCTTCGGCGAACTTGTTCCCGGAATTCAGCAACTCGCTCACGAACAAAATCTTTGTCAAATTCATCATATTGATAAGTTGTCCTCGGTGAATTGATACGAGACAGAGTATTAAAATTATTAATGCTCATCTGGCGCTCCACATGCTTGTTTGCCCAGATCAAGTCTTACGCTAGGGCCTTTAATTCGCATTTTTTCACGGTAATGCAGCGGTCTTGGCGCGCCCTCGTCAGTAATCTCAACGTCTGTCAGATAGACATCAACAATGATATTTGCAGAATAATCAGTCTTGCCAATCGTCTCTAATATTTGAGCCTCTTCTTGGCTCTTTGCAATTCGTGCAAGTCGAAAATCTTTTTCCCATCCATTATGACCAAGAAAGACAACCTCTCCATCTTTAAGATTAGAGGCGAGCAGGATTTGCGGATGTTTAAATTTTGTCATCACGTTTCCTGGGCGATCTTGAGCTGCAATCCACTCATTTCATCTGTCCAAATTATCTGGCAGGCAAGGCGTGAATTCTCATACAGCATTGGGAGCTCATCGAGCTTTTCTAGCTCATCCTCACGGGGAGGCGGTGTTAGAGCTACGGATTTCTCAGATAGAACAATATGACATTCAGCGCAGGCTAGGGCTCCCCCGCAGGTATTATCCATAGCTATCCCATGATCGCGAAGGATTTCCATCAGCCGCCAACCTTCTACAGCTTCGAGCACATGAACGACGCCAGCGCGATCCTCAACAAAGAAATGTGGCGTTTCACTATCAGAGAGCGGCGATTGCGCATGCGATTTCACGGCGAATTTTGTCCGGTTATGGTCACGATTTATCCCCAGCATCGGCCGGAATTTACCTCTGAAAATCAGCTTCCTGAGGCAAGCATGTCCAATAACCTAAAATGCAGGCAAGTCAATTCACTTAAATTTATTGCTTAAAAAAATTATTTACAAAAAATTTATGTTAAAATGATTTGAGGTAAAATCTTAAATTGTGATTGATAACATTTATTGATCGAGGCGGATTAAAACAACTGATGTTTTATTTATGAAATTAGAAAAATGATCAGTCATTTTTGTATAATAACGACGCTTAGTAATTTCAGATAAAACTAATCAAGGCTAGATCAATTTTGCTTTCCATGAAAATTAGACGTCTTGTAGTTTGTCTCGCGCTTACGCGTATCAGGAGTTTAGTTGAAGGTAGTAAGAAAGAGGATCGGCCAATATTACTAAGGTAAGGAATTAAGGTCTTGTGAGTTGGGCTTTTTCTAGAAATGAAGCGTGTATAGGCATTCTACATCAAAACTAAAATAAGATTTTATTTTTATCCAAGACCTTTGTAAGCGTGTTGATCAGATCTCTTTATTA
>RFXM01000026.1 GCA_009921565.1 Methylocystaceae bacterium
TGAAGCTCTTCTAGGACAGCTTTGCGGAGTTCGTGATTAATTAGCATTGTTTTTTTACCGGAGCTCTTAAGAGTGTTGCCCATCTACATAGCGCCTTAATTTTTAATTTAATTCATATAATCATCGATCGTAAGGACAGTTTTGACAGGCAAGCCTTAGCGCTTTTTTTTCACAAGCTGGTAGCCGTCGTCGCTTGTTGTCAAAGACCATTCATGAGTTGTGTCCGTGTCAATTTTGCGACGCAAACGATGAATATGTGTTTCTAACGTGCGCGTAGATATTTCGGGGCCATACCCCCAGATTTCTTGAAGTAATTTTGATTTTTCGACGCTGCGACCTGTATCCTGAAGGAGTCGATTAAAGATTGCAGCCTCTTTTTCCGTAAGGTCATCGCAGATTCTTAGAGTCGGTTGTCGTGAGGGCGCGGCTTTGGAGAGACAGAATTCTATAAGTTCGCTTAGGTCGTTCAGTCGGAAGGGCCGCCTAAGTTGAACGATAGGAGGGGGGTAGGAAAGTTTTTCAGGGCTGATCAGAATAATTGGGCCAGTATAGCCCATGTCCTGGAGACTCTTGATTTCTGACGAGACATTGTTATTGCAGGTTTCTACATCGAGTAGGATTATATCAGGAAATAGCTCCTCGCTCTCTAGTAGCATCTGAATTGAAGTCGCTGACCGTAATACTATGGGTTCAAAGACGCTACTCTGCTCAATTAATCGTTTTATTAAGGCGTTATTAGCGATAATTGCCATATAAGAGATATTATTCATGCGCTATGTTGAGAACTGATGTTGTTATTTAGGGTCACAGCCAAAGCTTCACTATGGATATGACATTCTCTCCTAAGCCGAACTCATAAGCAACTATGCTGCTGACTAAGCTTTATGTTACGCAACGTCCGGGCGGAATGCCGCATGAGGGCCGATTGATTGCTGGAAATACCTCATTTCCCTGCGCCTTGGGTCGTAGCGGCATCACCTATGATAAGCGTGAGGGGGATGGCGCAACGCCCGCAGGCGATTTTAGGCTTCTTTTCTTTTATCTTCGTTATGCTTGCATTCTTCATGCGCCATGGCGTTTAACACATCCTAAGGATGCTTGGTGCGATGATGAAAGTAGTTTTCGTTATAACCGAGCTTTAACGCTGCCAACACAATTAAGTCATGAGGAAATGTGGCGGTTAGATAATCTGTATGATGTCGTCGGAGTAATGGATTATAATATAAAGCCTGTTAGGCGCTCTCGAGGAAGCGCTATTTTTTTTCATATTGCAACTCGTCGCCTAGATCCTACGGCTGGATGTGTTGCGTTGAGGCGTGAAGACATGCGAAAGCTCCTCCCCAGGCTTGGTCGACAGTTTTGCATTTATGTTAGATAACTACGCTGACCCATAATTTTGGATCCAACGCGCACAAAAGTGGCGCCTAATTGTATTGCGATTTCAAAATCAGAACTCATGCCCATTGATAATTGGGTTAAATTGTTACGGCGTGCAATTTCCGCCAACAAAGCAAAGTGGGGCGCAGCCTGTTCATTAACTGGCGGCACGCACATTAGTCCTTCTATCTTTAAGTTATAGGTCTCTTGGCAAATCTTAATAAAATTATCAGCCCCTTGCGGCAGAGCGCCCGCTTTTTGTGGTTCAGCGCCTGTGTTGATTTGTATGAATAATTTTGGATATTTTTTACTACGTGACATTTCCTCAGCTATTGAACTCGCAAGCTTCTCACGATCTAGACTTTGTATTACATCAAAGGTTTCCACGGCCTCGCGCGTTTTATTAGTCTGTAGAGGCCCGATAAGATGAAGTTCAATGTTTGGGTAGTGTGCGCGGAGACTCGGCCATTTTCCTGAGGCCTCTTGAACGCGGTTTTCGCCAAAGATCCGGTGGCCAGCTTCAAGAAGCGGCTCAATCTCAACAGCGGCAAAAGTCTTTGTCACGCAGATCAGCGTGATGTCTTCTGGGTCGCGATTACTATCTGCTGCGGCTAGGGCAAGCGCGGTTTTTGTCGCATTCAGGCGGTCAGTTATGGTCATGCGTTTGGTTACCGTGCATTGAGCCGTCCGGCAATCTCTTCTGATAGTGCAACCTTGGCTTTGACATCTCGCTTGCTGATCGGCATTAACATTTAGACTCCCTATCTAATTGGATTTACGCCGCCATGAGACCTGACCGTTATAATTTTGCTGAGTGTGAGCAGCGCTGGCAGAGGATCTGGGAGGAAAATCAAGTTTTTAAGGCCGGGGAGCTCGAAACTGCGCCTAAATATTACGTCCTGGAGATGTTTCCCTACCCTTCGGGGCGGCTGCACATGGGCCATGTCCGCAACTATTCCATGGGGGACGTTATCGCACGTTTTATGCGCGCCCGGGGCTATGACGTTTTGCATCCAATGGGATGGGATGCTTTTGGGTTGCCGGCAGAAAACGCTGCGGCCCAGACAGGCGCGCATCCCGCTCAATGGACCTACGCTAATATTGCCGCCATGCGTGCACAACTCAAAAGCCTAGGCCTTTCTTTAGATTGGACGCGTGAGATCGCTACATGCGATCCGGAGTATTACCAGCATCAGCAAAAGTTATTTTTAGATTTTCTCAAATCTGGCTTGGTTGATCGTAAAAATTCAAAAGTCAATTGGGATCCTGTTGATCATACGGTGCTTGCCAATGAACAAGTCATAGATGGTCGCGGATGGCGCTCAGGCGCCTTGGTCGAGCAGCGCGAATTAATCCAGTGGTTTCTAAAAATCACGCTTTACTCTGAAGAATTACTTACTGCACTAGATATGCTCGAGCGTTGGCCTGAAAAGGTTCGCCTCATGCAGCGCAATTGGATTGGCCGCTCTGAGGGTATGCTCGTTCGTTTTGCTTTGAGCCAACCATTCCACAGCATTAGCGAAATTGAAGTCTTTACAACTCGAGCGGATACGTTGTTTGGGGCAAAATTTATTGCGCTAGCGGCGGATCATCCTCTATCAAAAAAGCTTGCGGCGGAAAGAAGCGATATTGCTGAATTTTGCGAAGAATGTCGTCGCGGCGGAACCTCGGTAGAGGCGATTGAAACAGCCGAAAAGCTTGGTGTGGATACGGGACTGCGAGTTGCGCATCCTTTTGACGCAAGTTGGACGTTGCCGGTATTTATCGCTAATTTTATCTTAATGGATTATGGCTCTGGAGCGATTTTTGGATGTCCGGCCCATGACAAAAGAGACTTTGATTTTGCAAAAAAATATTCCTTGGGCGCGACGCTAGTCGTTTGTCCAGATGACGTTACGCCTTCAGAATTAAACATTGATCTTGAGCCCTATGAAGGCGAGGGCAAATTGATAAATTCCGGGTTTCTAGATGGGCTAACGGTTTCTCAAGCAAAAGAGGCAGTAGCAAATAGATTAGAAAATACGGCACTCTTTAGCGCGCCGCAGGGTTCAAGAAAAGTTAACTATAAATTACGAGACTGGGGCGTGTCGCGACAACGCTATTGGGGTTGCCCAATTCCTGTCATTCATTGTGATAGCTGTGGCGTTGTTCCCGTACCCGAACGGGATTTGCCAGTGCGTCTACCTGAGGACGTCACTTTTGATCAGCCGGGCAATCCTTTGGATCGTCATCCTACTTGGAAGCATGTGTCTTGCCCTAGCTGCGGTTTGTCTGCTCGACGCGAGACAGACACAATGGATACTTTTGTAGACTCTTCTTGGTACTATGCGCGCTTTGTGGATCCTCACAACAAACAACTTCCTGCCGCGGCTGCTTCGTTGAATCGTTGGTTGCCTGTTGATCAATATATTGGCGGAATTGAGCACGCGATTTTACACCTTCTCTATTCTCGTTTTTTTGCCCGAGCCATGCGCGACAGCGGGTATGGCGCCGTCAGTGAGCCTTTTTCAGGTTTATTTACCCAGGGCATGGTTGTGCATGAGACCTATAGAGACGCGCGTGGCGGTTGGGTCTCGCCCGCGACCGTTCGGCTAGAGACAATAGCAGGTGTACGCAAAGCCTTTCTGATTGAGAGTGGTGCAGAGGTCGAGATCGGCCCTATCGAGAAAATGTCAAAATCTAAAAGGAATACGGTCGACCCTGACGAAATCGTCGCTAGTTATGGAGCGGATACGGCGCGTCTTTTTGTTCTGTCCGATAGTCCTCCTGACCGCGATGTTATCTGGTCAGATGAGGGAGCGCAGGGCGCTTGGCGCTTTATTCAACGGCTATGGCGCGTTACGGGCGAGCTTGGGTGCGTTGCGGCGGCGCCAGGCGCGGTTGCCCCTGAACAGACTGGCGCAGAGGCTCTGGCGTTGCGCCAGGCTACACATAGGGCGATTGCCTCGGTAACGGAAAATATAGAGCGGTTGCGTTTTAATAGCGCGATCGCGCGCATCCGTGAGTTTGTCAATGAATTAACCGAATCCTTAGATAAAGTGCAGGAGGATGGCGTTGGCGCAGACCAAGCCTTCGCCTTTCGTGAAGCTGCTGACGTCTTGGCGCGGTTAATTGCGCCAATGGTTCCGCATTTGGCCGAAGAATGTTGGGTTGATTTGGGTCACCAGGGTCTTGTAGCTCAGGCTACTTGGCCAATAGCTGACCCTGGGCTTGTCGCACAGGCCAGGATTATTTTGCCAGTTCAGGTTAATGGCAAGAAGCGAGCAGAGATTGAAGTTCCGCATGACGCAGACGAAGATACGATTCGCAAGGAGTCTCTGGCGCATGATGCCGTTGTGCGCGCGATGGATGGTAAGCCAGTAAAAAAATTCATTCTCATCCCCAAAAGGATTGTCAATGTTGTGGTTTGATACAGTCATAAGACAGCGTGTTCCGCTCGCATTCATCGCCTTCAGCCTATTTACGCTAACGGGATGTATTGAGCCAATGTATGGGCCGAATGTGAATGGCGTTTCTACAGCGACTGAACTTCAGGCGATTGAAGTCGATGAAATCAATGATCGAACAGGTCACTATGTGCGCAATGAATTGATCTATGCATTGAATGGAACCGGATCTACGCCAACGCCTCGTTATCGACTGAAGGTAACATTATCGGAGCGCGTTCAAACGCCTATTTACAACGCTCAAACCGCTTTTTCGAGTTCGGCTACCGTCGTTGTGATTGCGCAATACACGCTTATTTCATTACCAGATAAGGTTGAGATATCTAAGGGCTCGACTGAGTCAATCGCCAGCTATGATCGTTTTACAGCGCGTTTCGCTAATGTGCGTGCTTCACGAGATGCGGCAATTCGTGATGCAAAAGTTATTGCTGAGAATATTCGTACGCGTATCGCCATGGATTTGGCGGCGCGGCGGTAGGGCGTCTGCTCGTGGTCGCAATTAGAACAAGAGATGCTGAGCGCTTTCTTTCAGCAATTCCTGAAGATATTTTTCTCTTTCTCGTTTACGGTCCTGATGCAGGAATGGTGCGAGAGCGTGCGTTGAACATAATTGATAAACGCATAGACGACCGGCGTGATCCTTTTCAATTCGTCCAACTGTCAGGAGATGCAATTGCTTCTGACCCATTACTGTTGTTGGATGAGGCCAATACAACGCCGCTTTTTGGCGGACGACGCGCAATTTTGATTGAGACTACAGGGAAATCAGTTCTTCCCGCGATTAATTCTTTGATCGCAGCTCCGCCTGATGCTTGCGCGATCGTGCTTACAGCTGCTGTTTTGAAAAAAGATGCGCCTTTACGTAAGCTGATTGAAGGTGGGAAATGCAGTGCGGCAATTGATTGTCAGGAAGACACAGCACAGGACTTAAATGGACTGATTGATCGGACCTTGCGTGAGGCTGGACTGACAGCGACGCCAGAAGCGAGAGGTTTGTTGCTTAACGCCTTAGGCGAAGATCGCTTGATGAGCAGATCTGAACTCGCGAAGCTTGTGCTTTATATGTACGGGCGCTCTCATGTAGAAGCGGCGGATATTGAAGCAATTATTGCTCATGCAGCTAGTATTGCATCAGATCGTATTGTTGCTGCAGCTTTTAATGGAGAGACGGGGGTCCAATTAGAGACCTATTTCGCCCATGGCGGCGATCCTTCAGCGTTAATATTTGGCGCTTTGAGATATCTCATTGCGCTTCACAAGGCGCGGATCTCTATGGAGCGTGAAGGGGGAAGATTAGAGCCTGGTATGAGTATCATGATGCGCGCGGGTTTCGGCTTTATGCACCGTGGCTTATTAGAATCTCAGCTCAAGGCTTGGACGGCTTTGCGGATTAATCAATTAAGAGAGCCTCTAACAAGCGCTCAGACACTGGCGCGAGCTCATGCAGCGTTAGCGCAAATGGAAGCGGAGCGGGCGTTGTGGCGGATCGCAAGGATTGCGCGGTCTAAATAAAATCAGGCTGCGGAGACAAGACTTTCAAAAAGTCCTCTGCCGTCAATTCCGCCAACTAACGGATCGATCAGATTTTCTGGGTGGGGCATCAGTCCAAGGACATTTTTCTTTTCAGAAAATATTCCTGCAATTTCATTTCGGGATCCATTAGGATTTGCCGCGCCGCCAAGAACGCCCTCCGCATTGCAATATCGAAATGCTACGCGGCCATCGCCCTCTAGTCGATCGATCGTTGCCTGATCCGCTTCGTAATTGCCTTCTCCATGTGCAATACAGACCTTTATAATTTGTCTGGCGGTATATTTATGCGTGAAAGGGCTATTAGTTTGTTCTATGCGCAGATGTTGCATTCGACAAACGAACCGCAAATGCGCGTTGCGCATTAAAACACCAGGCAAAAGGCCGCTTTCGCAAAGTATCTGAAAGCCATTGCATACGCCGAGCACGAGCCCTCCCCGTTCTGCATGAGCGCGCACAGCATCCATAATTTTGGCGCGCCCAGCGATGGCCCCACATCGTAAATAGTCACCGTAGGAAAAGCCGCCAGGCAACACGACGAGATCTGTTCCTTTTGGAAGCTCATGATCTGCATGCCACACCATTTCTGGTTGATGATGCGTGGCCTGTTGCAACGCGCGCGCCATATCGCCTTCACGATTAGACCCAGGAAAAACAATGATAGCTGATTTCATAGAGGCCAGCTCAGATCTCGATGGAATAATTCTCAATAACAGTATTTGCGAGAAGTTTTTCACAAGCGGTTACTAACTTCTGTTTAGCTTGAGTTGAATCTTGAGCTGAAATTTCGATGTCAAAGACTTTGCCTTGACGTACGCTAGCGATATCTGAAACCCCCAGAGAGGTAAGGGCGCCTTCAATGGCCTTGCCTTGAGGATCAAGAACGCCGTTTTTCAAAGTGACGACTACACGAGCTTTCATCGAAGGTTCCGAAATAAAATGATACGCCCTAGTTGGATGGCGCTCTTTAAAGTTTTGATACGACCTAGCGCTACTATTTCACCAGCTTGGGAGCGCCAACGTTAGCGGGCTCACCCTCTTGCATGATGCCTAGTCTGCGCGCAACTTCTGAGTAGGCCTCAACTAGTCCACCCATGTCGCGCCGAAAACGATCCTTATCGAGCTTGTCATTAGACTTAATGTCCCAAAGCCTGCAGCTGTCAGGAGATATTTCATCTGCCACGACAATGCGCATCATATCGCTTTCCCATAACCGGCCGCATTCCATTTTGAAGTCGATCAAACGGATACCGACTCCCAAAAAAAGGCCTGACAAGAAATCATTAACGCGAATTGCCAGCGCCATGATGTCGTCGATTTCTTGGGGAGTTGACCAGCCAAAGGCTGTGATGTGCTCCTCGGAGACCATAGGGTCATCGAGCGCGTCATTTTTATAGTAAAACTCGATAATGGATCGGGGCAGTTGTGTGCCCTCTTCAAGGCCTAACCGTTTGGCGAGTGAGCCAGCGGCGACATTACGAACAACAACTTCCAAAGGAATAATTTCAACTTCGCGAATGAGCTGCTCGCGCATATTTAAGCGACGGATGAAATGTGTTGGAACCCCAATGCTGTTGAGATTTTGAAACACATATTCCGAGATTCGGTTGTTGAGCACGCCTTTGCCGTCAATCACTTCATGCTTTTTGGCGTTGAAGGCTGTGGCGTCATCCTTAAAATGTTGGATTAAGGTACCGGGCTCGGGGCCTTCATAGAGGACCTTGGCTTTGCCTTCGTAGATGCGACGACGGCGATTCATGGGCGTTAACCGGGGCTTGAGGAAATCCATAGCGATCGGCCTTGGCTCCTTTCGATTTGGTCACAAAGACCCTCGTTAAGGGCGAGGCACCCTCAAGGAGCGGCGAGAGGTTTTCATAACCGGCCGCAGATCGTCCCCGATCTACTCGCTTTGGGGCTAGGAAACAAGCTTTAGGCGGCTTTTCCACTGGATAAGACTGGCGTTGGCGCTTTGGGAAGCGGAAAACGCAAGGAGACCCGCGTGTTGAAAGCATTGGCTTTACCATCGAATACGCCTATACCCTTGCTTCGCGGGGGCGCCCCAGGGGTATCATTGACCCTGAGCGCCGGGCTAGATTGGCCCAAAAACGCATTTTTTATGAACAAAACTCTCTGAGGACGCGCATGAGCACTTTCGACCAACGCGAAGAATCGTTTGAGAAACGCTTCGCCCATGACGAGGAGCGTCAATTCCGCGCGGAGGCGCGTCGGAATAAATTACTTGGTCTCTGGGCTGCAGAAAAACTTGGAAAATCTGAAACAGAGGCTCGGGCCTATGCTGACGCGCTTGTGGCGGCTGAAGTAAATGCTGATGCCTCTGAGCGGGTCTTTTTAAAAGTAAAACAAGATTTCGCCGCCAAGGGCGTCGATCAGTCTGATCATCAAATTCGCCGAACCATGGAAGAATTACTGGCGCAAGCGGTGCGGGAGATTTCCGCAGGTAAATAATCCTTCTTGAGCTATTTTTGCCAATGGCAGGGTTTCATTAGGGAGTTGGCGTTAGACTTCGTGGCGTGTCTCCTCAGTGGGGCAGCTAACACTCACGCCGTCCTTATTGAATTATTAGATGTCACACGTCGCACGGGACGCCTTTAACGCGGACCCCGCCCTTGCTGGTGCGGCGGAGGATTGGTTGCGGCAACTCGCATCCCAATATCGTGTTTCAAAACATACACAGATCGCCTACCGGCATGAAATCTGCGTTTTTTTGATTTTTTTAACCGAGCATCTGGGAAGGTTAGTCAATTTTTCAGACTTAACGGCCTTAGAACCCAGAGATCTCCGGGCTTATCTCGCACAACGGCGGGAAGAAGGGCTTGGTAATCGATCTTTATTACGCGCCCTTGCAGCACAGCGGAATTTCCTACGCTATCTTGAAAAAAGACAGCTAGCGCGCTCAGATGCCTATGGCGCAATCCAGGCGCCAAAACGACAGAAGGCTTTGCCCAAAGCCCTTAGTATTGCCGCCGCCCGTGATCTTGTGGATGCGGATTATCGGGATGACCAAACGGTCGCCGCATGGATTTTGGCAAGAGACGCGGCTGTTTTGGCCTTGTTGTATGGCGCTGGTCTAAGAATCTCGGAGGCGCTTTCCCTGACTCGGCAGGAGGCGCCAATCGACGGAATCGATCGAATACGTATTACGGGCAAAGGTGGAAGGCAGCGTGTCTTACCTGTTATTGAACCGGTGCGCAGAGCCATCAAAAATTACATAGAAATTTGTCCCTACAATCTCCAAGGGGGGGCGCTATTTGTTGGTGCGCGAGGTGGGCCGCTCTCGCCGAGAGTGATTCAATACGTTGTCGCGCGGTTGCGCGGCGCATTGGGCTTACCAGATAGCGCAACGCCGCATGCGTTACGTCATTCCTTTGCCACTCATCTCCTCGGTCGCGGCGGAGATCTGCGCACAATCCAAGAATTACTAGGTCATGCGTCGCTTTCAACAACGCAAATTTATACGTCGGTAGACTCGAAGCGCTTATTAGAGGCGTTTCATTCAGCGCACCCTAGGGCGGATTAATTAATTCTTGATCACTCTATGGGCTCTACGGCGCTTATCTCTATGCCAAATCCTGAAAGTCCAACAAAAGCGCGTGGTTTAGCTGTTGTTGAGCGCAGGCGAATTGAGGCAACGCCCAAATCTTTGAGAATTTGTGCGCCAAGCCCAACATCAAACCATTGACGTTTGCGGTTTTCCTCAGCGTTTTCATTTTCAGCCAAGGTGAAGTTTGTGGGCACGCCAGCTGCCCCGTCTCGCAGATAAACAAGAACGCCACGGCCTTCTTCTTTAAACCGGGCGAGCGTTTTTCTAATCGTCTGCGCGCCGCCCATGACATCATCAAGTATATCCGCGCGATGCAGGCGTGTTGGCGTATCGCGGCCATCGCCAATAGCGCCAAGCACAAAAGCAAAATGACGTACGTGATCAAATGCGGTTACATAAGCATAGCCTGTCATCTCGCCATATTCTGTTTTGACTGGAAAAACGGCAACGCGCTCGACAAGTTTTTCACGCGCCTGCCGGTAAGCGATAAGATCGGCGACGGAGAGTGTTTTGAGTCCATGTTTTTCGGAGAAATGGACGATCTCCTGACCAGTCATGACTGTTCCGTCATCATTGGCTAATTCGCAGATGACACCGACAGAGGGTAGTCCGGCAAGTCGACAGAGATCGACTGCGGCTTCGGTGTGGCCAGAGCGCATCAAAACCCCGCCATCTCTGGATATAAGCGGAAAAACATGACCTGGACGGACGAAATCTGTTGCAGCCATATTAGCATTTGCGAGTGCGCGCACAGTATTGCTGCGCTGTTCTGCAGAAATGCCTGTTGTCAGTCCGTGTTTGACGTCTACCGAAACTGTAAAGGCAGTCCCAAGCGGCGCATCATTTTGCGCAACCATTGGCGCAAGCTGGAGTCGTCGCGCGTCTTCTAATGTCAATGGCGCACATACAATGCCACAGCAATGTCGGATGATAAAAGCCATTTTTTCTGCCGTGCATAGCGCGCCGGACATAACGAGATCGCCTTCATTCTCTCGATCGTCGTCGTCTGTTACAATGACGATCTCGCCTCGGGCAATAGCCTCAATTGCTTCAGTAACAGAATGGGACAAGTCATCTCTCCTAGTTGTCCTTTGACGCATGAGAGTTATGTAAAGCTATCATCAGCTTATTTCAAATAGCGCTTTTTAAAGTGCATTAAGCAACAATAATTACACGATTTGTCTAGCTTGTGGACGCATGAATTTGGGTCTTGCGATTTAAGCCTCCATCAATGCCTTTATGTGTGCAGACACTGAGCGAGCTAAGTCCTGCGGGGTGTATCCGCCCTCAAGTAATGAGACGATCCGATTATGGCATCGCCTCTGAGCAATTTCCATAATTCTGAGCGTTACGTTGCGAAAGTCTTCTTCTAAAAGTCGTAGGCCGCCTAGAGGATCGTGGATATGCGCATCAAAACCTGCGCAAATAAAGATGATATCTGGGGCAAAAAGATCGAGTCTCGGCAGAATCCGACTCTTTAGGGCATCTTGAAATTGATCGCCGGAATCACCTCGGCTCAGAGGAGCGTTAACAATATTGTTAAAGGCCCCAGTTTCATTCAGCTCCCCAGTTCCAGGGTAAAGTGGCATTTGATGCGTTGAGGCGTAGAGTGTGTTTTTATCATTCCAAAAAAAATCCTGTACGCCATTTCCGTGGTGAACATCAAAATCAACGATTGCAATCCGTTCGACGTTGTAAAGCTTACGTGCATGCATTGCCGCTATCGCCACATTATTAAACAGGCAAAATCCCATTGCTTGATTTGCTAGCGCGTGATGTCCTGGTGGGCGGGTTGCGACAAAGCTGTTCTGCGCCTTTCCACGCATCACAGCATCTGTCGCGGCGATAGCTCCACCTGCTGAAGCGATTGCGGCAGAAAGCGAATGAGGATTCAGCGTCATATCGTGACCGAGCGGGCTAAGACCAGTTTTTGGCGTTGACTGTTCAAGAACCGTGATCAGTTGGCGTGTGTGGACGCGCAGAATGCATTCAAGTTCTGCGCTCGGAGCTTCTTGTTTGGAGAGGGTGATAAACTCTGGCGCTTGTAACGCATTTAAGATGCTGCTGATACGATCTGGGCGATCGGGCCAGCCAGGTCCTGGATCGTGTAAGAAGCTGTTCTGAGCGGATACAAAAAGCGTATTTTTGGTCTGTGCTTTCAAATCTTGCGCAGAAATCGTGGCGATAAGGCCTGTAAGCGCGGCGCGGCGCGTGATCACCCAATTTGTCCGCGGTGACGTAAAAAGTGATCAGCCAATACGCACGCCATCATGGCTTCTCCTACGGGAACGGCGCGAATGCCTACGCATGGGTCGTGTCGGCCTTTTGTAACGATTTCCGTATCATTGCCGGAGGCGTCAACCGTTTGACGTGGTGTAAGTATTGAAGAGGTTGGTTTTACGGCGAATCTAACAACAATTGGCTGACCTGTTGAGATTCCACCGAGAATGCCGCCGGCATGGTTGGACAAAAATTTCGGTAGGCCATTAGCGCCACTGCGCATTTCATCAGCATTGGATTCGCCGGTGAGCAGGGCGGCTTCAAAGCCATCGCCAATTTCAACGCCCTTGACGGCGTTAATCGACATCATAGCGGCGGCGAGGTCTGCGTCGAGTTTGCCATAAAGCGGCGCGCCCCAGCCTGGCGGCGCGCCCTGCGCCGTTACTTCAACAACAGCCCCAATAGACGAGCCATTTTTGCGAATATCATCAAGATAATCCGCCCAAAAGCAGGCGGCTTGGGCGTCAGGACAAAAGAAGGGATTGCGATCAATCTCATTCCAGTCGAAACGGGATCGATCAATCTTATGAGGACCGATTTGAACCAGCGCGCCTTTAATTGAGAGGTGCGGAATAATTTTTCTGGCGATAGCGCCGGCTGCGACGCGAGCTGCTGTTTCACGTGCAGAAGACCGCCCGCCGCCACGATAATCTCGAACGCCATACTTGGCGTCATAGACATAATCGGCATGTCCGGGACGATATTTTTGCGCGATGTCTCCGTAATCTTTCGAGCGCTGATCTGTATTTTCGATCAAAAGCGCAATTGGCGCTCCTGTTGTAACCTGCCCGCCATTTGCGTCAATGAACACGCCTGAGAGTATTTTAACGAGATCTTCTTCGCGGCGTTGTGTCGTGAAGCGCGATTGGCCGGGTTTGCGCTTATTAAGAAACACTTGAATATCTTCCGGGACAAGCGAGATCCGAGGGGGGCAGCCGTCAATGACGGCTCCCAGGGCGGCTCCATGGCTTTCGCCAAAAGTCGTGATGCGGAAAAGATGGCCAAAGCTATTGTGAGACATCAGGCTTTTTAGGCTGGCGTGAAAACCCGGTCAAACCCGTTCGGGCCCATGGCTTTAATCGGGATCGTCAAGGGGTTCGCCTCTGAGGATGGCTGGCGTGATAAATTTATGAAGCCGCGCGGCTGCGGCGTTGATTTCTGACCAATTGGTCACATCAAAATCAAGAATCGCCAGTGCGGCTGTGGGATATTTAGACCGCATGAGCTCAAGCTCCTGAGGCTCTCCGGCGCCAGCAAGAATTGTGGCTAATTCACCAAAGCCGGGATTATGGCCAACCGCGAGCAAGGTTTGAACCTTATCTGGCGTTTGCCGCAGGACTTCTAGAAGGTGTCCTGATGAAGCAAGATAAATTGTGTTCTCAATCAAATGCGTGACATGGGCTGGAAAAGCTTCAAGAGTTCGCTCAAGCGTTTGTTTTGCGCGGCGCGCATTTGAGGCGACGGCAAGGTCGGGGGTAATCCCTGAGTTCGTTAAAAAAACGCCGATGCGCCTGGCGTCTTCCTCGCCGCGGCGCGTTAATGGTCTTTCGCGATCCCCTCCCGCGGAATGACGATCGGCTTTACCGTGGCGGAGAAGGAGTAGACGACGCATAGAGGCCTTTCTGATCGGCGAGTTTTGGGTTCAGAGCTCATGCTTATTTAACCTGACGGGGCTATGGCGCAAAGTTCAGCTGAGCCTTAACGGCTAAAATGCTCAGATTCGGGCTGCGATCTATTGTCTCGGCCGTCACGAGGGGGTGATAACTCTGCTCCGCGCGCATTGGTTCTTGCGGGCGCGAAGGAAAAAACTTGATAGTCTGACCATGATAGCGAAGAAGTCTGCTGGTGGAGCGTCCTGAGAAGGGAGATGAGATGCTTAAAATTGCGGTCCAAATGGACCCATTGGAGCGGATCAATTTTGAAGGCGATTCGACTTTTGCCTTGATGCTGGAGGCGCGTCGCCGTGGCCATCAGCTTTGGTATTACACGCCGGACCAATTAGCGCTTGAGGGCGGTCGCTTGCTCGCGCGCGCGCATCAAATCGATGTTTTTGACGATCCTACGCGCTACTATCGGCTTGCTGAAGCCAGTGAGATTGATTTGATCGAAATGGATGTTCTGCTGTTGAGACAGGATCCTCCTTTCGATCTGGCATATATTACGTCAACGCATTTCCTAGAGCGCATTAAGTCCCGTGTCTTGATTGTAAATGATCCAGAGCATGTGAGAAACGCTCCTGAAAAAATTTTTGTTATGGAGTTTTCTGATTTAATGCCCCCTACCTTGCTCACGAGAGATCGGGGGATGATTGAGAAATTTAGGGCTAAACATGGAGAGGTTGTTATGAAGCCGCTCTATGGTCATGGCGGAGCTGCTGTTTTTAAGGTAGCGCAACGCGATCCTAATTTTGGATCGCTATTTGATATGTTTTCTACATTGTTTCGAGAGCCTTGGGTTGTGCAGAAATTTCTTCCTGAGGTTGCGAAAGGCGATAAGCGTATCCTTTTAATTGATGGTGTAGCTTTGGGTGCGCTCAATCGCATTCCAGCGCAAGATGATATTCGCTCTAACCTGGTGAGAGGCGGTTCCGCCGCTTCAAGTGAGCTTACGCAGCGTGAGAAGTTAATTTGTGACAGGCTGGGGCCTGAACTAAAGAAGCGTGGATTGATTTTTGTCGGGATTGACGTCATTGAGGGATATCTCACTGAAATTAATGTTACTTCGCCAACAGGCCTTCGCGCTTTAGCTCGCGTTGGAGGGCCTAACCTTACGCCGCTTTTGTTCGACGTTATTGAAAAGCGTCACAAAGATCTGCGTGCTTCTCTGTGACGTCGCTAGGCGAAATAAAACTCCATATTGAATTTTCCTCGTTAGAAACGCAGGAGAGTTTTGGTTGCTTGCGCGCAGAGCTAGCGTCGAAAATAAGCGATTTATCCGCAGAAATATTTGATGAGTCTGAAAGACGAAGTAAAATTGTCGATCTATTTCGTGAGGCTTTAAATTGCGGTCGACTGTGTGCGCGACGCTATTTAGAGAGTGGTAAAAAGGATATTCACTGCGCTCAGTTGCTATCAGAATTACAAGATCAGCTCATCGGTGCAATTTATGATTATGTTATTGGCTACGTTCATGTAGCGGATAACCCCACTTTTGCTGAGCGTCTAGCCATTGTGGCGGTTGGCGGTTATGGGCGGGGCCGATTAGCGCCAGGCTCTGATATCGATCTACTTTTCCTTCTTCCCTATAAACAAACACCCTGGGGAGAGAGCGTAGTTGAAGCTATACTCTATATTCTTTGGGACTTACGTCAGAAAGTTGGCCATGCGACGCGCTCTGTAGCAGAATGCATGCGGCAGATGCGCTCTGATATGACGATCAGAACAACTTTATTAGAAGCGCGATTTATATTAGGTAATCGTGAATTATTTAGTCAATTGCAAGAAAACTTTGATCGTGAAATTGCTCGTATGGATGCTCGTGAGTTTGTCGCTGCTAAGCTCTTAGAGCGCGACGGTCGCGTGCGTCGAGCTGGCGCCTCGCGATATCTTGTTGAACCAAACGTAAAAGATGGAAAGGGTGGTTTACGAGATTTAAATACGCTTTTTTGGATCGCAAAATATGTTTATCGCGTGAGAGAACCAAAAGATTTAGTTGCCGCGGGACTTTTTACTCAAGCGGAATATCGTCAATTCCAAACTTGTGAAGATTATTTATGGAATGTTCGGTGCTATCTTCATTTTGCTCGCGGCAGAGCTGATGAGCGGCTGACATTCGATATTCAGCCGCTCCTCGCAGAACGGCTTGGTTATCATAATCGCAGCGGCCTCTCGAGCGTTGAGCGCTTTATGAAGCATTATTTTCTTGTCGCCAAGCAGGTCGGCGACCTGACTGCGATTGTATGTGCTGCTTTAGAGGAACGACAAGCAAAGCCTCGCGCAATCTTTGATCGTTTTTTACAGCCCTTTAGGCGGCGAAGATCAAAGACGCCTCAGGGAGATTTCATCATCGCGACCGATCGCATTTCTATTGTCGATGAAAATGCTTTTATACGTAATCCAGTAAATATTATTCGGCTTTTCTGGCTCGCAGATCATCATGGCTTACCGTTGCATCCTGATGCCTTGCGCGCAGTGACGCGTTCGCTGCGCGCGATTGACTCGAGTTTACGAGAAAATAAAGAAGCTAATCGATTATTTTTGGAGATTCTATTATCGCGCAATATGACGGAATCCGTTCTGCGCCGCATGAATGAAACTGGAGTACTTGGGCGGTTTATCCCAGAATTTGGTCGCATCGTGGCGATGATGCAATTTAATATGTATCATCACTATACGGTTGATGAGCATTTATTGCGCGCAGTAGGCGCGCTTTGCGATTTTGAGGCGGGGCGCGCATCAAAGAGCCACGCGCCGATTGCCGAGGCAATGCCGACAGTGGTCAATCGTAAAGTTTTATACCTAGGATTGTTTCTCCACGATATTGCCAAGGGTCGCAAGGAA
>RFXM01000027.1 GCA_009921565.1 Methylocystaceae bacterium
GTGCCGAAAATCTTTTTGGCCAAGGCGCCGATCATGAAAAAGACCTTTCTATTATGGCCCAATCACCGCTGGCAGCGGTGGGGCATAACCGATGAATTAATATGGAAAAACAGCCGCTTATAACATGGCCCGATCCCGGACTACCCGATCGGCGCGGTCTTCCCGTCGGAGAGATAAGAGGCGCAGGATACCTTGTCAATGAAAGGAACTTTAGCCTGCCAATCGAAACTTTATGGCGCTTCGTTAATAGATCGAAATGGCAAAGGCATTTTGCCGTCTCGCAGGTATTTCGAGAACAGCCTCAAACCTTGGGGCTCATTGCCATTTGGATGGACGAGCACAATAGATCCTGGCCTGGGCGCTGGAGCTAAAACCAGCCAGGCGTCCGCCCCCAGCGCGATAAGGTGGTGCGCACGCAGTTTAGTCTGCAAAGCCTCATCGGCAACAAGTCCAGGAAAACGAAAAAAAACAGAAGGAACGGCTCCCTGAAGAATTAATTGCTTTTCTGTCTCGAATATTTCCTGATCAAGATCAACACCTGTCCTCAGCAAATAATTTTGTTGATCAGGCAACCCAGGAATATAGGGGTGTGTGTATGAATGGTTCACCCATGTTATCTTCAACTCTTGATGTTGAACTTTATCTAAAAGCCATGCGAAATCTATCTTATGACGAGCTAACCAGGCGCCTGAAACAGCCAGAGCTAGCGGGGCCCCAGGAGAAAATTTAATTACCTCTTCTATAAAATTACGATCCAATGGTTTTCCACTGGGGCAAAGATCGCCGGTGAGATAAACACCCTCTCCGGCGCCATGAGTTAGGCCAGCGTTAAAGAGTTTCGGACGGCTGATGTTTAAGGCCTGGAAAAATCGAGTTGAAGCATAGTCTTCTTCTTGCGTCTGCGCACAGCTTAAACATCGCTCTCGCTCTATTCCCGTTTCTAGAGACAGCGGATCTACCGTCAGTAGAAATACCTCATCATCAATCCTCATGCGTCGGATAGCTAAGCGCGAGCGGTCCTGCGCCGTGCATGCTTCAAAAACAGATTGATAGTCCTTCAAACGCTCGCTATTCAAATCCTCCTGTGTTAGGCGCACTGGCCCACATTCTTCCTGAGCAATCACCATTGCCGACATGTTTAAAAAAACGCACAATGACCATAAGAAAATTTTCTGACACATAAGTGTGATTATGAACAAGAAAGAGCCAATTGAAAAGACGAGAATAGAAGTAGCCTCAGCTGAGTCTCAAGAATTAGCTAACTGCTTAGGCTCAGAAATGTCGCAAAGCTATGGCTTACGCGAAGAGGCGCATATTTCTATTTTGATTAGACAGGACGATGGCGGTATTATTGGGGGTCTTAATGGCCTAACACATTGGCGCTGGCTTTATATTCGCCATCTATGGGTAGAGCAGAACTATCGCCGTCAAGGATACGCAAAAAAACTCATCAGCGCAGCCAAGGAGCTTGCGTATGAGCGTAATTATATTGGCGTTTATATCGATACATTTGATGTAAATACCGCCCATTTTTATGAGAAAGTTGGTTTCAAATTATGTGGGGAAATTCCCAATTTCCCCATCGGTTTCAGTCGCACATTTCTATATCTGCCGCTAAGCGTCCTCAACAAGACGCCTTAAGCCGCGACCAGCTAACAGGCCTCAACAATAATCAAAGGAGAGCGACAGCGACTTCACTCCTCCACATACATAAGCAAAAATAGATTGGATAAACCTCTTATAGCTAAAAATAATCAACTCAAACACGCCAGTCTCATAAAGAAATAAATTAAATATTTCCTAGTATTTCAGAATTATATCCAGCGTCCCATCTCTCAATCCACAATTGCAAGCGCAAAGATCTAGAAAAAAAACTTAGTGCAAATAATTGCGCTCTATTCCATACCCAGAGCGGTGAGATAGAGATCAAGAATTTCCTCTTCTTCTTGCCGTTTGCTTTTATCCTGACGTCTTATCGATACGATTTTACGCATCACTTTTGCGTCAAATCCCGTGCCTTTAGCCTCAGCGTAAACATCTTTGATATCATCTGCGATTGCTCGCTTTTCTTCCTCGAGCTTCTCGATGCGCTCAATGAATGCGCGCAGATGACTAGTATTAACTGCATTCGATTTCATGAAATCATTCCCGATGCGGGACGCAATTGGACTGCGCCTGAGTAAATGAGGCCTAACTTTTAAGATGCTTTACGCTTAACCGCTCTCGCGTCAAGGCAATCATCTCGTTAATCCCCGCTTTCCTATGATGTAGGGCTTGAAAGCGTACAAAAATAAGTCAACATCATATTCCCAGCCTAATGCATTTAGGACTTAAATATGAGCGATGAAGAATTGGGTCAAAATTCGAAGGTCGGCCGCATCCCCGCCATCTCAACCGCACCCCTAATCCCACCTCAAGCTCTGGAGGGGGTACGCACCCGTCGTATCATAGCGGTCTGCCTTGATCTTTTACTTGTATCAACAATATCGGCCGTTGTATTCCTATGCCTCCTAATTCTTAGCTTCGGCATGTCCGCCCTGTTGCTCCCCCCTCTGTTTCCCATTGTTGCGTTTTTTTACAATGGCCTATCAATATCTGGCGCACGCCTGGCTACTCCTGGCATGGCTTTTATGGATCTTGAAATGCGAGCCTTCAATGGCGCGCCGGCGTCGTTTCTTCAAGCAGCCGTTCATGCCGTACTTTTTTATGTGACCTGGCTTTTGCCGCCACTATTGCTGGCTTCTCTATTGAATAAAGACAAACGATGCCTGCATGATATTATCGCAGACGTCATCGTCATTCGTCGCAGCAATAAATCCGATCCACTAAGATGAATTCTCCTTGCTTACGAGCAACCACAGAAATTTAGTTCGATTGACCAAAGAACTCTGCGATACGACACAATTTTATCTGACTTCTGAATCGCCATGCCCTTACTTACCTGGCCGCATGGAGAGAAAAGTTTTTACCCATCTTGTCGGCCTGCGTGCAAAAACATTAAATAACGCCTTAAGTCTCGCTGGATTTCGCCGCTCACAAACAATTGGCTATCGGCCTGCCTGCGAGGGATGCAATGCCTGCATTTCTGTCCGGGTGAGATCAAATGAATTTAATCCTTCGCGCACACACCAGCGAATAATACGAAGGAATACTGATCTAACCGCCATATCTCAGGATAAGCGCGCCAGCACCGAACAATTCAACCTATTTCAACGCTATATTCGCGGGCGCCACATAGAAAGCGGCATGGCGGATATGAGTTTCAATGATTATCAGATGATGATTGAGGATAGTTATGTTGAAACTCAAATAATTGAATACCGTCAAAGAACATTACATGACCCAGCTGGCGCCCTTATCGCCTGCTGTCTAACCGATCACCTCAGCGATGGATTATCTATGGTTTATTCTTTCTACGACCCAACAATGAGAGAAAGATCCCTTGGCGTATTTATGATTCTTGATCATATTATACGCGCAAAATCGGTAAATAAGCCCTATCTCTACTTAGGTTATTGGGTCGATGGCTCACCAAAAATGGCTTACAAATCTCGCTACCTCCCTCAAGAGCGCCTCGAGCGAGACGGCTGGAGACCCGTCTATTAAAAGCTTTGTTAATACTTATCCAAAAACAACTCATAAATTTATCAGCCACTAACCTTCTTTTTAAACTTTCTTGAAATATTGCTTATTCCTTAAGAGGAAAAGCTATGGCGCTAATCTTATTATTTCTTACTGGTCTGATCCTAAGCATTGCATTGTGCCTTGGATCGCTTTATCAACACATTGCATTCCTTGACGCTCTTTGCGGCGCGCAAACTGACAACATTGAACGCCTCCTAAAACGGCGCCATAATATGCTCGATGAGCTCATCCAAGCTCTGCGGGCATTTACCGTAAATGACCATGAAAATCTTGAACTAATTGTAAAAATTCACTCCGATGCGCTTCGTACCCTTTCTCCCAACGCCCGATTGCTTGCTGAGCGACGCCTAGATGAATGCGTCAGGCGCTTACTTCAACACGCACGAGAAATTCCTCTATTGACCCTATCCGATGAATTTTGTTCTTTTCATTGCGAAATGCAGCGTAACGAGAACGCTCTGAATGCATCGCGCTTGGCGCTATCTGGCTTAATTAGAGACTACAATAAGACTTTAAAAAGATTTCCAATAAATCAATTTGCGGCCCGTTTTAATTATACACAATGGGCGCTCTATGACATTGGCGGAGACGGCGACGAACTGATAGAAGCCTATACATAGGGGCGAGGAAGTTGAGAAAACTACTATAATCTGGCCTCCAGAGACCAAATGGCCACAAATTCGCCGGACTATTCGCCTCTTATAATTAAGAGGAATCACCCCCACATCAAACTCGTTGCTAGGCTTAAAGCCACTGGCTTTTTTATAACTGCCGGTACAAACCCATGACCTTGAAAGAATTGGAGTCTTCGGTGCGCAATCATGCGAACTTTCAGCTTTCCGCCAGCCTTGTCCTGGCGACGCTCAACCTAATGATGGTCGGCCAGGTTCGGGCGGAAGAACAAGCAGAGTGGGCGCAACGCTATGATGCTGACGCGCGCCTTACAGTATCAAGGTCAACGACGCCTATTTTATCCGAGCAGACTGTCGTGGCGACAGAGGCAGCCATTGATCGCTTCCGTACTATTGTCGCTAATGGGGGCTGGCCCCAAGTTTCCTCGACGCACCAGCTTAGACTAGGGACAAACAGCCCAGCCGTCTCAATATTAAGGAAAAGATTGATTATATCTGGAGACATTGGTTCTGAAACTGGCGCGAGCCCGATTTTTGATTCTTATGTCGAAGCGGCCGTACGAAGATTCCAGGCGCGCCACGGAATAATTGAAACAGGCATAGTCAATCAACAAACCTTCACTGCGCTGAATGTTCCCGCCGAAACCCGCCTCCGCCAACTTGAAACTAACTTGGTGCGCTTGCGTAGTTTTTCAAAAGATCTTGGCAATAGATATGTCACCGCCAACATTCCTGCTGCGCAAGTCGAAACAGTAGAAAATGGCGCAGTAGTTACCCATCATATTGCTGGCGTTGGTAAAATTGATCGACAGTCGCCAGTAATGCAGACAAAAGCAATCCAGATTAACTTTAATCCATTTTGGACGGTGCCCGCATCGGTCATTCGAAAAGATCTAATTCCTAAGATGCAGGCTGACCCAAATTATCTTCGCGATAGCCATATTCGCGTCTATAACAAGGATGGGCAGGAGCTCCAGCCTGAGCAGATTAACTGGCGCTCATTGGATGCGATGAATTATAAATTTCGTCAGGATATTGGCGGCGATTTTAATTCTCTAGGCGTAGTTCGCATCGATATCGCGAACCCCTACGGCGTTTATATGCACGACACTCCCGCCAAAGGCGTGTTCGGTGATGATTTTCGTTTTGTATCATCGGGGTGCATTCGACTCCAAAATGTGCGTGACTATGTTGCCTTTCTACTCCGAGAGACACCTGGTTGGGATCGCGACCATATTGATCAAGTTATTGCTTCTGGTGAACGTGTAGATGTTAAAATTACGCCCGCCGTGCCTGTTTACTGGGTTTATGTTACCGGTTGGGGGGCGCCTGATGGCGTTACTCAATTTAGGGATGATATCTATCAACGCGATGGCCTTGGCGTTGTAGACGCCGCTACAATGGCCCCACCCTCTGGCGCACAAGCAACCCAACAGACAGGATCTAATGGCTTGGTGCATAATGAAGAAAATGAAAACTAGTGTTATAAAATGCTATGAATTACTACTGCCGCACGGCGCGCCAACTTCCTCCGCATAGATCTGTTGAAGAGGACCAAGCGCCGGCGCCATTTGATCCTTTAAACCGCCCATGAAAACGCGCAACATGCTCATCTGAGCTTGTAAAGCGCGCAGTGATCGCACCGGCTTCATCTACATATCCCCAAACTGAAACATTGGCTCCAGTTGTTTCAGTGATTTTATTATCAACAATAACCAAACTATCGGGGATCAAGTTTGAGCAGGCGCCTACGCTCGTTATCGCCTGAACCGACCAAACACCGTTTGCTTTTCCTGGACCCGCTGGCTCAGTCGATTTTGAGGCCGCCACCGAAGCACCAACGACAATCAGACTGAGAAGGGTAATTAAAACAACTCTGTTCATTTGGCCTCATCGAATGCATCACGTAAAATTTCATACATATCACACCCAACATAAATGAAGCGCTCTATGCCATACTGACGCATTTGTTGCTCTAATTCACCCGGCCTTCCAGCTAGATAAAGCTTGGCGCCAGCTTGCTTTAATTCTTTGGCTAGCCGCTCCCCTCTCTCACCATACAAACGATCGCTTGAGCAAAGACAGGCGAGTTTTGCCCCAGATTTATGGAAAGCATCTATAATATCGTCATTTTTTTCTGTCTCAGGACCAAAAATCGCTTCGATGCCGCCGGCTTCAAAAAAGTTTTTAGAAAAATTTGCACGCGCGGTAAAAACAGCGACAGGACCAAGGTTAGCCAGAAAAACTTTTGGTCTAGCGCCGATTTTTTTAACTAGAGCGTCTGAAGCATCTCTTAGAGCTTCGAATGGCTCGGAAAGCCGACGAGGAGCTAAGGCCGGCGACTGCAATGCGTCTTGAGGCGCCGTTAAACTACGCCATCGCGTGTCATATGATGAAAGTACATGAAGTTCTTTTTCATGAATATCTGGAAATTCATTAACGCCAATGAGCTTTTCTCTAGCTCGCGCTATGTTCTTTGCTCTTCTACCAGCAGTTTCGGCGAGACGTCCTTGAAGCGTGCCATTTTCAAGAGATTTCGAAACACCTCCCTGCGCTTCAATATTCTGAAAATCATCCCACGCCCGACTACATAGTTCTTCGGTCAAGGCTTCGAAACTACCCGCACCACTAGTTGGATCGTCGACTGCCTCTAAGTGAGATTCATCTTGCAACACAAGCTGCGTGTCGCGAGCAAGACGATGAGCAAAAGCATCGGGAGCTCCTAGGGCTTGTGTAAAAGGCAATACAGTAATGGTATCAGCGCCTCCGATAGCGGCAGAGAATGTCGCCAAAGTACCTCTTAAAATATTGTTCCATGGATCCAGACGAGACATCATCCGCCAAGCAGTTTCGGCGGAAACGAGCGCGGGCTTTGGTTCGAGACCGCAAACCTCTTCTACTCTCGCCCAGAGGCGCCGAATGGCTCTAAACTTTGCAACACTCAAAAACTCGTCTGCATCGACTGCCAAACGAAAGGCTATTAGACTACGCGCCTCATCAATACTCACGCCATTGTCCGCCAGAGCGCGAAGATATGCGAGCGCTGTCGCGAGCGCAAAAGCTAATTCTTGACTTTCAGTGCCGCCTGCTGAGTGAATGACTCGAGCGTCAGCAACTGCCGCGCCAATTTTAAAACCCTTTGCGGCGACTTGCTTCACTCTTTCAGCAAAACACTTGGATTCGCTAGCCCACGGTTGCACAAGAAACCCATGCAAAGCTTGCAAGCCGATTGGGTCATATCCAAACGACACGCGCGTCAGAGAAGGCTCAACATGATGGCGATCGATAAAGCGCAAAATTGATTCTGTTGCGCCTGGCGTAAGCGGAGATTGCTCGATGATTATCGGAATGCTGAAATCAAAACGCACCTTGTCAAAGGCGATGGCGATCGTTTCTCCACTATCGTCAGTTAGCCCGCCCCCGTAGGAACCCTGCGCGCCAGCAAAAACCACATGCAGCCCATCGGCCCCGCCTTCAAGATTTTCAAGCGCAAGCTGATTCGCCACTTCGGGCATTGCGTGGTCAAAGCGTGACAAGATAGACCAGCGCCCGGGCGTTCGGCGGCATGCCTTCGGTCCAACAGCCTGCGCACGTGCATAGAGGGGCACCAAATTGATGGCGTCATATGTTTTTGAAACAAGCGCATCAAAAGAACCGCCTTTGAGCGCTCGATCAACAAGTCTACGCCATTCTGCCTCGTTAGCCTGTGGAAAAACTCCTGTGATTGCAGTCTTTTGCGCAGTCATTTTATCTCGAACCCCTCAAGTTTCCCGCGCCTTTTCGCATGAAGCGAAGCCTTGGGCCACAGGAAACATGCCGGAGCATCACGTCCCCTTTGATTTTCGTCGCTAAAACCCGTAACCAAGTTAGTGTCGCCTCGCGTGACAAGGGCCTCTCCGACCCCGGAACCGAGCCCTAATTCATCGATGTAGGAGTCGTAACTCCGAGACCGTGCTGAGCCAAAATAATGTGTCCCGGCGTCCCAGCGCTTCCATAACTGGACCCAGCGCCTGCCTGTTGTGGCCGGAGAGACCCGAACGGAGGGATTTGTGACAGATAACACGCAATTAATTCAAGAAATTAAAGAAGTAATTGCTTCCGAGGGCATGGTTGATATTTCTAAAATTACCCCGGATGCAACAATTGAAAGCCTTGATCTCAAGTCTGTTGACATTGTGATGATTCTTACGGCGCTAGAAGAGAAATTTAACGTCTACATTCCTATGGACGGCTCTCTCCAAGAAGCGAAAGACGTGAAAAGTCTTATTGAAGCTCTCGCTGACCAGATTCAGAAAGAACGCGGTAAACAGTAAATGACCCGCGCCTCTGGGCGCACGGCCGGACGCCGTGTCGTCATTTCTGGTATGGGCGTAGTGAGCGCCTCTGGTTTGGGAGCAGACCGCCTGTGGCGCGCTGCGCGCGATGGCCTATCTCAAGTGCGCCCGCTACAAACACGGCGACCCTATGACGGACGAATTAAGATTGCAGCTCAGGTACCAGATTTTGACCCTAGCGCCCATATTGAGCCAAATGTTCTTCCATTTTGTGATCCCTTCACACAATTTTCTGTAGTCGCCGCCGATGAGGCTATCGCGCAAGCTGGCTTCGATCGTAAAGGCATCGCCGGCCCCAAAACCGCAGTAATTATCGGCACCGGCATTGGGGGCATGGAGACAATTGAAGACGGTATTTATCGTTATTACGTTGATAAAATTCGGCCAGAAACGCTGAGCGTTCCTAAACTTATCCCAAGCGCCGCGCCCACAACGCTTGGCATGCGCTACTCGTGCTTAGGCCCCACATTTGCAATTGGCAGCGCATGTTCGTCAGCTAGCCAGGCGCTTGGACTGGGCATGCAAATGATCCGTTCCGGCATGATTGAAAAAGCAATCGTTGGCGGGGCTGAAGCATGCGTCATTAATGCGACCATTCGCGCATGGGAGGGCTTAAGGGTTCTAACGCCAAATCTTTGCCGGCCTTTCTCGCTTGGCCGTAATGGTATGTCCTTAGGCGAAGGCGCGGCTATTTTTATACTTGAAACCGCTGAGGCAGCGCGCGTCAGGGGCCATATCCCTTTATGCGAATTAGCAGGTTATGGCACCACAAGTGATGCAAAGGATCCCGTAAGACCAGATCTCGAGGGAGCCTCTCATGCAATTGAGCTTGCTTTAGAAGACGCCCAATTGCGTCCACAAGATATCCATTACATCAATGCCCACGGCACGGCGACACACGCCAACGACATAACTGAATCCGAAGCCATTATTCGCGTTTTCGGTGAATATGGTCGCGGCGTGCCTGTCTCGTCAACAAAACCTATCCATGGCCATGCACTCGGAGCGAGCGGCGGCTTAGAGCTCTCGATCGCAATAAATGCATTAAGGGAGCAAATTGCTCCACCGACAATCAATTTTATTGAAGCAGACACACGCTGTCCGATTAACCCAACTCCGAATATTGCACAAAAACATAAAATTCAGGCCGCCATGTCCAATTCATTTGCCTTCGGCGGAATTAATGCTGTGCTGATCGTTACCCATGCAGAATGACAAACAACACTTATCTCTTGGTCCCTTACGCCTGCAAGTCGACCCCACGCGGGCGAAAACTTATGCCTTAGAGACTGGCGGCGACGGCCTATCTACGCCACTCACCTATCCTGCGGTCTGGCTAGCAGAGCCAAGCCTCTTAGAAGTTATTCAAGATCTTTGTCGCTCTCAAGATGTTATCCCGGTCCATGAGTCTCAAAGCTTTTTCTATTCGCTAGAACTAGCGTTAGGGGAGACCTATGATCTTTATGTTCTGTTGAAGCGCGAAACCGATCCTTCACGCCTGATCATTGAAGCTAGAATTAACACAACAACAAATAAACTTGTCGCTAAAATAGAAACTATATTGCGCCTTGTACCGCACGATATCTTGAAAGTAAAAGCATGAACTGCGCGATCACGCTTGGAGAAAAACTTCCAGAAGTTATCATCGGCCCCTTCGATACAGACGCGTTGCAGGGTTATGCCGACGTCTCCGGCGATATGAATCCCTTGCATCTTGATGAAACGCTCGCACAGTCAATCGGCTTTTCCGCGCCTCCCGTACATGGCATGAAAATTTTAGCAGCTTTTGAACCGATGCTGAAAAACTGGCGAAGCGAGCTGAAAATTATTGCCCTCTCTGGAAAATTTGTTCAGCCTATCCTGCGCGGAGAGAGCGTGAAACTCACAGGTAAAGTATTACGCGTCTCAGAAACAGAGATATTTGTTCGGCTCTTCGCCCACGGTCCACAACGTCTGCCAGCAATTATAGGCGAAGCGCGTTTACGCCCCCAGACTGAGCCTTCTGCATGAAACGCTTGTTGATCACAGGCGCCTCTAGTGGAATTGGACGCGCGCTGGCTCTTGCATACGCCGCGCAGGGAGCAAGCCTTGCTCTACTAGGCCGAGATTCAGAACGACTTGAACAGACAGCCATGGCTTGTCGCGAAAAAGGGGCCTTTGAGACAAAAGTATACATTGTCGATGTCCGTAACCAAGAAAAAATGTCTCGGATTATCCATGAAGCTGATACACACAGAGCGCTTGATATCGTTGTCGCCAACGCTGGCATAGCCAGCGGCCTTTCTCCTGGCCAGATTATGGAAACGCCAGCAGCTGTACGCGCAATGCTGGACATTAACCTGTCTGGCGTTCTTAACACAATCGAACCCGCTATCGCGATTATGCAGGTTAGGCATCGAGGGCAATTGGCCATTGTTGGCTCTATGGCCGGTGTGCGGGCCCTTCCCTACTCGCCAGCATATTGCGCGAGCAAATCAGCCATCCATATGTGGGCAGATTGCCTGCGCGGCGCTCTAGCGCCTCATGGCGTTAGTGTCAGTCTTATCATACCAGGCTTTGTAAAAACGCCTATGTCATCGCGAACAAAATCGTGGCAGCCAGGGGCTATAAGCGATGTTAAAGCTGCTGAAATTATTCAGCGGGGACTTGAAAGTCGACGCGGTATAATTGCTTTTCCTTACTCTATGTATCTCGCTATGCGGATCTTCACACTCCTACCTGCGGCGCTCGTGGACGGCGTCATGCGGCGTTTTCATGTTGAGGTGCCAGAGACGAGCGAGCGCAGCGAGGCGCCGTGACAATTTATTCTTTTATTAGCTACGCAGCTGCAATCTATTGCCTCATCTCAGTAACCTTACTCTGCCTATCCGTTATTGCGACAATTCTCCAGCCTAGCATCGCAGCAAAACGAGCTAAGAGAGACGATCAGCCGCCAGTTTCAATTGTCTTACCTGTTAAGATCCTCGAAGATAATTTCGATAGGACGCAAGAGTCGGCTTTTACGCAATTGTATCCAAATTTTGACATTACTGTAGCAACAGATGCGCTAGATACCTCCGCAGTTGAACATATGCGTCGGATTTTTGTGCGCCATCCCAACATCACAACGCGCATCCTACTTTCTAAAATGAAATTTGCCGCAAGTCCCAAGGTTGACAACCTTTATGCGCCTTTTATGCAAGCGTCTAATGACATCATTCTAATGAAAGACTCTAATGTTCTGCTGGAGCCCGATGCTTTGGCAGAGCACATCCGTCAGTTGAATAATGACGTTGGTCTTGTGTGCGCTATTCCTTATTGCGCTGGTCTTGAAAATTTTGCCGCGCATATTGAGGCAGCAATCATCAACGGACCACATGCACGCATGCTCTTTCTAGCCTCAGTGCTTGGGCAAGGTCATGGCGTTGGAAAAATTATGCTGTTTCGACGGTCAGATTTTCTGCGCATGGGGGGTTTCCAGGCCATTGCGCATACCGTTGGAGAAGATAACGCCATGGCCAAGGCCATGCGGCGAATCGGTCAAAAACCTGTCTTTTCCCACCGCCCTGTTCGCCAAGAGCTTGGCCGCCGAAAGTTTTATGACGTTTATCAACGACAATTACGCTGGAGTGTCATTCGGCGTAATGATGAGCTCATATCGTTCTTGCTTGAGCCAATTTGCCAAGCGCTCCCGACGCTTGCGGCTGCCCTAATAGCCGCCCCACAGATGGGCCTCAATCCCCTGGCAGCTCTGGGGGCGGTCTTCTTAATCTGGTTTGGGCTTGAGACATTGCTTTCCATAGCCAAAGGGTGGCAGTTATCATATTTAGCGCCAGCTATTTTTGTTGTTCGCGAAGGCGTCATGTTGGCTGTTTGGATTCACGCCTGGCTCACAAACCAGGTTGTTTGGGCTACGGGCTCAGTTCAGGCGCGCGTCGCAGCTCCCCTGGCGGAAGCGCCTAAAGAAGAAGGATAGGCTGTTGTTGCTCGGACTTCTCCAGATCTTAGTCGACGCCGTCGCCTATTCTTGCCTACTCGTTCTTGTTGCCATTGGCGCTGGTTATCTGATTGTCATTGGACGTTTCTTCTTTGACCAGATCCGAGGCGCAGTCGACCCACATACTCCCGTTCCTTCTGAAGCAGAACTCCCACATGTGTTACTGCAAATTCCTGTTTTTAATGAACCCCTTGTTACCGAGCAATCACTGCGATGCGTCACCCAACTAGACTGGCCAAGGGAAAAGTTACGCATCCAACTCCTAGATGACTCAACGGATGAGACCTCTATTCGAGCTGCTTCCGTAATAGAAGAGCTCTCAGCAACAGGCGCAATGATTGATCATATTCGTCGAACTGATCGTTCTGGCTTTAAAGCAGGAGCCTGCGCCCATGGGCTTAGTCTAACAGACGAACCTTTCATCGCAATGCTCGACGCCGACTTCAGACCACCGCCAGATTGGTTAAAACGCACAGTTCCATTATTTTTGACAAATCCCCGGATTGGTTTCGTCCAATCCCGATGTGAGTTCCAGAACTATCAAACGAATTGGCTCACCCGCGCACAAGGGCTCGTTCAGGATGGCCATTACTTAGTTGAACAACGCAGCCGCGCCAATGCCGGTTGGCTGTTTCAGTTTAATGGCACTGGCGGAATCTGGCGGCGTGCAACCATTGATGATGCAGGCGGCTGGTCTGATTATTCCCTTACTGAAGATCTGGACCTAACCGTTAGAGCCGCGCTGAGAGATTGGCATGGATTATTTGTCTCCTACCCTGCGATCCCCGGACAAGTCCCGGAGGGAATTCGCGATTTTAGACGTCAACAGCGGCGCTGGTCGAACGGCTTTGTGCAAGTTGCGCAAAGAACAATTGCGCCGATATGGAACTCGCATTGGTCGTTGATTAACCGCATCATGGCGATCTCGCTGATCGCTCACCAAATCTTCTTTCCCGCAGCGGCTATTGGGATTATCGCAGCATTAATCGGTCTTATACTCCATGGCTCTATTGCGCCCTACCTTGGAGTTTTAGAGCTCATCGGACTAATGACCACGATGGTCGTTCTTGGAATTACGCTTACGCCCTATTTGATATTACGACGCGGCACAATCCTAGACTATATTAAAACCATGGCCTCAGTTCCGCCCTTGATGATTTATCTTGCCTTCGCTAATGGCGCTAAGATTTTACAAACCCTCCAGGGTCGCAAATCAAGCTTTAAGCGGACCCCTAAGCTAGATCATGAAGGAGAAACAGCAGAGGTTGAAGTAGAATAATTATTTGAGCTCGACGGGCGCTTCATATGCCCCCTCGCTCGTTACAATGGTCACAATTACATTAGCGCTTTTTGGCGTTATTCCAACAGTAACGAGATTTAGCCGAGCAACCCCATTAGAAATTTTTGTTTCTGCGTATACTGGCGAATTTGCCTCAGCAAAAATATCGACTAACTTTCCCCGACCCTGGTAGATGATCCGCCAACCCGATCCTTCATTGTCTCTTTCGACGCGCAAAATCTTTCTTGATTGGATTGAGTCTAATTTTTTTGGTAATTTTTTCCAAACTTCAGTTAACCGGGATTTAAAGGGAGATGTGCCTGTTTGAGGCAATAACAAGGATAATTCCGCCTTAGCAGGAAGACAGATATTGCCGCATGCTGCATATTCCAACGAAAGATTGAGCGTAACAGGAATTTTTGGATCCTTGGGCAAAATCCTGACAGGAAAAATCACATTTCCTTCATAACCAGCAACAACAACGTCAGCCTCTTCGATATGCTTTGGATAAGGAAAAAAGATCTCGACTTGTGCAACATTCTTTGATTTTGAAAAATTAAAATTGGGCGGGGCTCCAGATTCTCCAGGCTGGCGCCAATACGTAATTGTTCTGGGATCAAGCTGAATTTCTACGCCGCCGAGATAATGATCTTTTTGAAACGCTCCCGCAGAGACGAGACGCACGCCAGAGTTCGTCGCTCTTACTAGAGGCGAGCCGTATTCTACTGCTTTTGCTTGCGAGATAAGCGTAACAATAGCCAATATTATTGCTACACAAAACCTATATTGCATCTACCTCTCCTGGCCTGTCGCCACTAACGCTCTTCGCCTAAAATATTCCTAAACAATCCTTAAAGCGCCGCTTGTGCGGAGCATGCATCAAGCGTAGCATATTATAATGAGTGAAACCCATGGCAAATCACCCAACAAAAAAGGGTTAAATAGCCCTCTCGCCAAAGAGACCAGCGAAAAAGATAGCCGGTTTCTTGAAGGGCAGCTCCTTGTAGCGATGCCTGGTATGACAGATCAACGCTTTGCCAAATCTGTAATCTATCTTTGCGCACATTCAGAAGAGGGGGCTATGGGGATCATCCTCAATCAAGCCTCTCAGGTTCAAAACTTTCCAGATTTACTCGTGCAACTCCAAATCATAGCAGAGCAAGATCGTATCTTACTTCCTCCTCGAGCTGAAAATCTGCCTGTACTTTTTGGAGGACCAGTACAAACTGATCGAGGCTTCATTCTGCATACGCCTGACTTTCATCTCGATCAGTCAACAATGACTATAGATGAAAGTGTATCACTAACAGCTACTGTTGATATCTTGCGCGCAATTGCGGCTGGCGATGGTCCTGACCTTGCTATCATGGCGCTGGGTTACGCTGGTTGGGACGCCGGTCAACTGGAAGATGAAATGCAGCAAAATGGCTGGTTGCATTGTCCTTTTAATCAGTCTCTAGTTTTTGATCGAGACGTTCACACAAAATACGATCGCGCTCTGCGCTCAATCGGCGTGGATCTTGCCCAGCTTTCAACTTACGCAGGTCATGGCTAACCGCCCTCGGATCATGGCGCGGGGTTGCTGTGTAGCTGGTGGATTTCATCGATCCGTCGTTCAATTTCCGGGGTAATGTCAATTGCAATCGAGTCAATATTTGACTTCAGTTGGTCCATTGTTGTTGCGCCAATAATGTTTGACGTCACGAAAGGACGAGAAGTAACAAAAGCAAGGGCCAATTGCGCAGGCGTAAAATCTAATTCTTTAGCTAACGCGACATATGCAGAAATTGCTTCTTCTACTCCTGGTTTTTCGTAGCGTTGACCGCGTTCAAACAAGGTCGTACGAGCCCCCGGCGGCCGTGCGCCGCCAAGATATTTTCCGGTTAAGTAGCCTTGGGCCAAAGGTGAATAGGCTAATAATCCTACTTTTTCTCGTTGGAAAAATTCTGCTAGTCCCATTTCAAATGTGCGATTAAGTAAATTATAGGCATTCTGAATTGAAACCACGCGCGGCGCCAAATCAGATTCAGCTATCTTCAAAAATCGCGCAACGCCCCAAGGCGTTTCATTTGAAAGCCCAATAGAGCGAACTTTTCCCGCTCTAACTAATTTATCTAACGCGGCAAGCGTTTCTTCAATAGGCACTTCAGCTCGCTGCGTCGGCTGACGATAAGTCGTCCCACCCGCCCCCCATAAAGGCAAAGATCGATCCGGCCAATGCAATTGATAAAGATCGATGTAGTCGGTCTTTAGACGTTTGAGAGAGGCTTCGAGAGCATCATTAATGTTCTTTTCATCAAGAGCCGTTGGCAGGCCGCCAGAACGCAGCCATGTTGCATCCCCCCGTCCGGATACTTTTGTAGCCAGAATAATTTTAGCTCGATTTCTGCGGCTCTCACACCAGGAGCCGATAATTCGCTCAGTCGAGCCTTGTGTCTCAGGTCGAGGCGGAACAGAATAAATTTCAGCAGTATCAATAAAATTTACGCCTCGTCCCAGCGCATAATCAAGCTGCTCGTGAGCCTCTGCCTCATTATTCTGCTCGCCCCAAGTCATAGAGCCAAGACAGATGGCCGACACTCTTATGTCTGTATCGCCAAGAAGACGGTATTCCATAAATACTCCTTAAGATAACAATAATGGTCCGGCAAGAAAAGCAGATATAACTCCATTTAGGTCTATAGTTTCATAAAATCAGCGTCAGGAGAAATAGTATTATATTTTATGAGAATAATGATAAGGGAATTAATATCTTTCTACGCTAAAAATTTAAGGTTCATCAGAGATAAAAATAATCTAACTAAGAAATAACGA
>RFXM01000028.1 GCA_009921565.1 Methylocystaceae bacterium
GAAGGGTTATTTGCGATAAGCCAAAGGAGCTTTGCGAAGACATGCTGGTTAGGGAGGGGACCTGACCAAATGTGCGTTCTAAAGATGCGGTTACGAGAGATGCGATGGTGTCAGGATTTGCGCCTGGTAACTGAGTTGTTACCTGAATCGTTGGGAAGTCTACTTGAGGCAGTGGGGAGATTGATAAGCGCGAATAGCCCAAAATGCCGAACAAAAGGACGGCAAAAGCCATAAGCGATGTCGCGACTGGACGTTTAATAAAGGGCGCCGAGACATTCATGCTATTTAATTTTGCCTTCAAGCCATGAGATTATTGTTTGGGCGCAGTCTCTTTCTTTGGGCTGCCTTGACTAGATTTTTTTATCGCGCCCCCAGACTTATCTCCATTTTCTATACTTTCAGCATTCATGACGCGAACCTTGGCCCCGTCTGACAGACGAGAAAACCCACTCGCGATGACAACCTCTCCCGAATTGAGGCCAGAAGTTATAACAACCTGCGACTCATCTTGACGACCTGTTGTTACGCTTCGCATATGCGCTCGTCCATCATCGCCTAACACATAAACAAATGCGCCGTTGGGGCCGCGCTGTACGGCAGGGCTAGGAGTCACAATAGCGTCTTTGATGGTGTCAAGCATCAGTCGAACATTAATGAACTGGCCAGGCCACAGTGAGAGATCGGTATTTTCGAATTGCGCCTTAAGTCGCACTGTTCCCGTTAATTGATCAATTTGATTATCGATTACTGCCAGCTCGCCTTGTGCGATTGGCGATGCGTTATCGGAGCCTAAGGCTAATACGCTTGCAATTCCCGCCTTTTGAGCTTTCTGGACTGAAAGCAAGGATTGCTGAGGTAGCGTAAACATAACAAATATAGGTTTTAGCTGTGTAACGACAACAATGCCGTTTTGGTCCGTTGTTTTTAATAGATTGCCGACATCAACAAGGCGAATCCCCGCCCGGCCGTCTATAGGAGAGCGAATAGTGGCGTAATCGAGGGTGGTTTTGGCGCTATCCAATGCCGCTTGATCCGCGCGAACTTGAGCTTCAAGCTGTTGAACCAGCGCTTTTTGTGTCGAATATTGCTGATGCGAGGCGTATTTTGCAGCTATAAGTTTCTCATATCGCGCCAGATCAATGCGCGCGTTAGCGAGATTTGCTTCATCCTGCGCTTTCTTAGCCACTGCTTGTTCATATTGCGCCAGATAGAGAGCTGGGTCGATTTCTGCAAGAATATCATCCTTATGGACATCTTGACCTTCTGAAAAGGCAAGACGCATTAATCTGCCATCAACCTGCGTTCTGATTGTAACGGTATTTAGCGCCTGCACTGTGCCTACAGCATCGATTGATACAGGAACATCTGCAACAATCGCGCGTGTTACAGTTGTTGTGATTGGACCCTCGCCCTTGAAGTCGGCAGGCCCGCCAGCAAGATCATTTTTCTTGTTTGAACTATTAGAGAAACTGCCGTTGTGGTAGAGGCTACTCCCGATGTAGGCGAGTAAGAGAAGGCCGCATGCGAGGCCAATGCGTACAGAGGGGCGATGAAGATTGGCTCGTGAATAACTGAGCAATTTTTGCCCGAGTTTCTTTAAGTCAGGGTTTTTGAGACTGACCCGCTTCATGGCCATGGGCCTTTGTTCGCTTCATAGGCGGCATTGGCGCGCGCAAGCTCTGCATTTCGCGTCGTTGGCGACCAGCCCCCGCCGAGCGCTTGATACAATGTCGAGGCGGCTTGATAATAGCTCAATCTAATATTCGCCTCCTGTTGTTGCGCTGTGAATAAAGTATTTTGTGTAACAGAGAGCGTGATAATATCAATTGTTCCTTCTGACAGCTGCATATTTGCAGCCTCGAATGCGCGTCGCGCAGCCGCCACGGCGACGCTTTGCAGCTTGAGTTGTTTTTCAGTCTCTTTCACAGCGATGAGCGCGTTTTCAGTATCAGTCAATGCGCTGATAATTTGTTTACGATAGAGCGCGGCTAATTCTGCATAGCGTCCTTTTTGATTTTCATACTGTCCTTGCAAAAACCAGCCATCAAAGACTGGTTGTGCGAGCTGCGTGGCGGCGTTCCAGGCAAGTGCCTGTGGATTTATGAGATTAGATATAAGCGCTGATTGCGGGCCATAAAGACCCACTAATGTAATTGAAGGAAAGAATTGCGCGCGCGCATTCAATACTGAAAATTCCTGAGAAGCGAGCTGCGCCTCAACCCGAGCGATGTCAGGGCGCCGCAATAAAACTTCTGAGGGCAAGCCGGTATCAATTTTTGGAAATTTCAATTGTGTTAATGAGCCCCCTTTGAGACTGAAAGCTTCAGGCGTACGGCCCAGCAATACGGCGAGCGTATTGGTAGTTTGACGTAGCGTCATCTCAAGTGGCGGGATAGTCGCGCGCTGTTGGGCAAGCACTGTTTCTTGTTGCGCCGTATCAAACATACTCGCGGTGCCGACGGTGTAGCGACCTTGGATCGCGGCATTAACCTTTTCTGCAATCGCAACATTGGTTCGGGCGATCTGAAGTTGATCTTGCGCATTGAGCACTTGAAAATAGGCGTTCATTACTGCCGTAACAGTTGAAATCTCGACTACATCTCGATCAAAACGGCTCGCGTTGGCTAGAAGACGCGAGGCAAAGGAAGCGTCTTCATTTACGCCCCAAAAATCCACAGTGTAACTCGCCGCAGCTGCGCCTAATTGGAAGAAGCCATAATTGCGGCCATTGGGAATGCCTGAAGGCGAGCGATTGCTCGTTGATTGCAGATTGGAGTTCGTGCTGTAGCTTCCAGTGTTAACGCCAGTTGCAGCATTGCCAAGGTTAAGGGTTGTTCCAGCCGTGCGGTTAGTGCGCACAATATCTTGCATAGAGATATTGGGGTAAAGCGGCGCGCTCGCCGTGCGCGCTTGAGCGTCGGCTTCTAGAATTCGCGCAGCTGCCGCGGCTATATCGAGATTGTCAGATAAAGCCAGTTCGACAATGCCAGTGAGTTCTTTGGATCCAAATTTAGCAACAAAATCACGCCCAGATGGAATGGGATCAGCGCTTTTAGGCGCAGCTTCTTTGAAGCGCGCCGGCGGCGGCGTCGAGATATTTGGTTTTTCCCAATCAAGATTGCAGCTGCTCAAGACGGCCGTCATTACACAGGCAGCGATCATCCCTGCCAGGCGTCGAAAACAACTTCTTTGAGCCGCGGATAACAGCAGGGAGTTAACTCTCCAATTTTCGGCGAGGTCTTTTAATTGACCAGATATTATACGGAGCCGAGCAGTCGGGGAGAGCGCTTGTGTCTGCGCAAAGCATGGGCATTGCGGGACCCATAGCTGTGAAGAATCCGCTGACAGCTCGGCGCCGTCCAGACTGTCAGTTTAGATGTCTCGCGACCCTAACACATCTACACGGCGGATGGACCAGGCTTCTTTGGCCTAGTTCCAAACAACTTATTGCGCCGGATCAGGTTTGATTGCTGGTTTCGTCGACGCAGCGGCGGGTTTGCCTGCTGGCTGTGCGACGGCTGGTTTTGTGGGCGCAGTGGCCGGTTTCGTCGCGGTTGTGGGAGCTCCCGGCTTCACCGTGGCGGAAGAGGATTTCGCTGCTGGCGCGGCCGGTTTTGGGCTTAAGGGAGCAGAACTGCTGGCGGCTGCTGGCTTCGTCGCTACGCTCGCCGGGGTTTTTGAGCCCTCAGATTTGGTCTCTGATTTTGAGGGTTGGCTCGCCGTCGAAGGCTTAATGGTTTCCTTTTCTTTTAACTCTTTGACGGGCTCTTTTTGAGTTTCCTGAGCCTTATGCGGCGTTTCAGGAGCCTTGGTTTCAGGTGCTGGCGGCTTTTGCGTCGCGGGAACGCGCGTCCAGGTCTCGCTTTGGCATAAAAACCCCATCAAACAACCCGTAAGCGTTAACTTTGTTGGCGTATCGTAACTAATTTCACCGCCATAGGTCTTGCCGTCTTCTGGATTGTAGAGATCCCCCTTCCACTTATTGGCGCCGTTTTTTGCGGCGTTACGCAAGATTTCAGGGGCAGGCGAGCCATCAGGCAAAGGCAAAGTACCCTTAGCGCAGAGCTTTCCGGAACAATCATAAAATTCAAGCTGGTCGTCAGGATGACCGTCACGCACCCAAACGCCATAAATTGGCTCTGCGGCAGTCGCCGGCAAAGGGCCATTAGCTAAAGGGCTTATCAAGGTGGCCGCCGCAGCAAGACGAAGAAGATTTTTTTTCATGAAACGGGGTTCCTGATTCGATCTATTTATAAATGATTTCAGGCAAATGTAGAGCATGAAATCCCTTAAAGGGCTTTCGATCCCTCTGAGCCTTGGTCTCCATTTTGACGAGGAGGACCCAAAAAGGCTGGCACAATGATGAAGGCGGCTAATAAGGTGAAAAAGAGCGAGATGATCAGCAATTCGCCCATGCTGGCGGTGCCGGGATGGCTTGAAAGATACAGGCTGCCAAAGGCGACGCCGGTAGTTAACGAACTAAAAAAGATGGCGCGGGTCAAGCTGGAAGCTAGCATATCGACCACGCCTTTACGCCACGCGATGACATAATAAATGTGGAAGGCGACGCCAACGCCGAACATCAATGGCAGCGCAATCACATTAGCGAAGTTCAAAGACATTCCCGCCATGTCCGCAGCTTCAAGGCTCATGATACCCGCCAGCACCAATGGTCCCAGCGTCAAGGCGACATCTAACGGATTACGTAGGGCGACAGCCAGGATGATAAAAATAGCGATAAGCGCGTATAGTCCCGCTTCAAGAAAGGCGCGCGTGATTGAGCGACCTGCCTCTGACACAATTACCGGCGGTCCACTGGCGTTAGGGGCGACGACTTGAACGGCTTCCGCAAATTTAGTCATCACAAGGCGATCGTTGCTGTCGCCTTTCGGCGTGACTTCTAAGCGCACAAGCCCATCAGATGAAATCCATTCGGCGCGTAAATCTGGGGCCAGGCTTTCAGGGGTAATTTCAGCAGCGCCTAATGCTTGCTTAAGATCGCTCATTAATTTTTGAAAGTTGCTGAATGCAGCGTCAGCTGCTTTCGCGCGTATCGCCGGGGTAGCGGCTGCAAGCGCATCGAGCGTAGTTGTAAAACGCGTGAGCGATGGGTCTGGCGTTTTGCCGGCTGCTCGTTGCAAGACTTTACTTGCATTTGTTAGCGCTTTGACGGTTTCAGCGTCGGAAGGCGGAGATTTCTTGCTTGGTTCTAACGCCCCTTTAAGCGCAGTCTTAGCTCGATCAATTAAAGCAAGCTTGGCATCCTGGTCGGTGGGGATGAGCGTATCAATGGAGTGAACATGATCAACTTCTGGCAAAGCAGCGATTTTTTTAGCCAGAATGCGCGCTTCATCAATCGAGGGCGTTAAGACTTCAATTTTATTTGGAGCTGTTTGTGGGTCTTGAGAGAGATCGAGAAAAGTCGCCACAGACTCAATTTTTTGATCCCGTAAATTCATAGGATTAGAGTCAAAACTCAGATGCATAAGAAATGGCAGGCCGGCGGCGACAACAACTGCCGTGCCAGCAAGCACAAGCTTGCGGTGCTCGAGGATCCAGTGGTCAACGGCTGCAAGCGAAGCTGTATAAATGGGCACATGTTCTGGGCGCGGATGCAATAATTTAATCATCGCGGGCAAAAAGGTAAGCGTGGCGACATAGGCGATGATCATACCAACGCCGGCTATAAGCCCCAGTTCAGAAACGCCAAGAAAGGAAGTCGGCAAAAAGCAAAAGAAACCAGCAAGCAGTGAAACTGCAGCGAGCGTTAGCGATCCGCCAATATTTCGCGTCGCGGCGAGTAAAGCGCGTTCAAGATCGTTGTCGCTATGTCTCTCTTCACGATAGCGCGTCGCAAACTGAATCCCAAAATCAACGCCCAGACCAATGAACAAAGCGGCGAAGGCGACTGAAATAAGATTGAAGCGACCGATCAAGAGCACGCCCGCGCCAGCTGTGAGCACGAGTCCAACGATCAAAGTGATCAAAACGGCGATAATTAACTTCGGCGAGCGAAGCGCTAAGAACAAAATCAGCGTAACCAAGCCAAGGGTAACGCTCGTATTGAGCGCCATATTTTCTGAAAGCGTCGAAAATTCATCATCTGCAAGCGGAACTTGGCCTGTGAGGCGAAGATTGACGCCATTTTCTTTGGTAAGTTTAAGCGTTGCTGCTGTCTTGCGGACCAAATCAATCGCTTCGGCGCCTGGAGCGAGCGCAGAAAAATCAATCACTGGTTTGATCAGTACGAGCCTGCGTTTCTGATTCAAAGGATTGTCGGTTTGCGGTTCAGACTTGTTTGATCCGCCCGCGAGCAATTTTTCCCAATCAACTTTTGTTGTTTCGCCTTTAAGCGTTTCTTCAAAGGCGCGCGAGAATTCATTCAATCCGGCAAGATACATGGCCGTTGCCCGTGCGCTTGGCGCAGAGCGTTTCTGGTTATCGATCATTACTGCGGATAAGCCGCGTAATGATGGATCTTCCGCTAGGGGTTGGAGTACGTCGGCTTTGCCAATCAGCATGCCGATATGATGTTCCACGTCCGCTTGGCTCAGGTACAAAAGCCCATTCTTGCGAAAGAATGAGTTGTCGTCAGGTTGCCAAACACGCGACATAAGCGGCTGTCCGCTGAGCGCGTTAGTGAGTTCCTTAGCTGCTGTGTCCGCTTTTTCTGGCGTCTCGGCGTCGATAACAGCAACGATCAAATCAACAGTTTCTGGAAAAGTTTTGTAAAGCTTATTTTCGTTCTGTCGCCAGGGCAGGCTGGACGAAAAGAGATTGACGGTATCCGTATCAATCGCAAATTTCTCAACGGTGAGATAACCGCCGGCCCCAGAAAGAGCCAAAGTTAAGAGTACTATCGCCCAGGGCCAACGAAGACAGAAAGCAACAATTTTTTCCAGCATTCCGTTCCCTTTGCCCCTTAGTAGCTAGCGAGTGATTTTTCACGTCGCACTTCCTATAGCCCTGGGTTGCGACCTGACCAAGGCGACGCCGTCATCTTCAAAGCCTGCGGCAATGTGACGCAGTTTCTAGAAGATCATTCCTAAACAATCAGTTGGCGCATAGCTGTTATCGACGACGTGCTCGACCCCGTCAACCAAGCGAGCCCAAGCTCGGAAAGAGTTCTAACAGCCAAAATGACATTTCTTGAATACCGCCTGTTAAGAAGGCGATGCCGGTAAGAATTAACATAAAGCCCACCAGCTTCTCGACTTTGCCAAAATGCTTGCGGAAGCGCGCAACAAAATTCAGGAAACGGCCTAGCGCCAGTCCAGCGATGATAAAGGGAAGGCCGAGGCCAAGCGAATAAGTGGCGAGCAACAGCGCCCCGCGCGTCACTGTATCTTGGGCGCTCGCAACGGCCAGGATCGCCGCTAAAATTGGTCCGATACAAGGCGTCCATCCAAAGGCAAAAGCCAGTCCCATGACATAGGCGCCCAAGAGACCCATTGGTTTTGTGATTTCAGCGCGTTTTTCCCGATAAAGGAGTTCCAACTTCAATAAGCCAATAAAATGCAGGCCCATCAGAATAATGGCGCCGCCTGCCAGCCAGGACAGAAGGTGCAGATTGCTGCGGATAAGCGAACCAAAGACGCTCGCCGTTGCGCCTAAGGCGACAAACACTGTGGAAAAGCCAAAGACAAAGAGGACTGCAGAGCGCGTGATGTCGCGGCGCGCTTCAGAGCGCGTTTCAATCTCGAGATCCTCGATGCTCACGCCAGCAAGATAAGTCAGATAAGGCGGCACGAGAGGCAGAACGCAGGGCGAGAGAAAAGACAACACGCCCGCAGCCGCCGCAGCGGGAAATGTAACGTCAGCCGCCATTTTTTCCTCAATAATGATTTGAGCGTTTCTGCCACAGGCGCGTTCGCGGCGCAAAGCGCTTTAACGCAGGGGTTGGGGTTTAGAAACGGTCGGCGCGGTAGGGTCTTGGATCGATAAAGGGGCTCTCGCCCGTCATGATTTCCGCAAGCAGTCGTCCAGTAACAGGTCCCAACGTCAAACCATGATGGGCGTGGCCGAAGTTAAACCATAATCCCTTATGCGCAGGCGCTCGTCCGATCACAGGCAGCATGTCCGGCAAGCATGGTCGCGCGCCCATCCAGGGTGTCGGATCGAGTCTCTCCCCAAGTGGCGCGAGTTGGCGGGCGAGGGGTTCGCAGCGATCAATTTGAACAGGCGTCGGCGGCGCATCACGATCAGCGAATTCAGCGCCGGTAGTCAGGCGAACGCCACGCGCCATAGGCGCGAGTAGAAATCCGTGATCAGCATCTAGGATAGGATGATATATCTGACGATCTTGAAGCGGCGCATAATGCATATGATAGCCGCGTTTGACGCCCAGAGGGATCTGATAACCCAGAGAGCGATAGATTTGATCAGACCACGGTCCCAAGGCAACGACGACATCATATGCGAAGAGGTGATCTTGCGTTGTTTTTAACCGCCAACCCTGCGCATCTTGTTCAAGGGTGCGTGCCTCGCCCGCCATAAAGCGTCCGCCGCGCGCTAGAAACAAATCTAAATAAGCTTGAGATAATGCAGCCGGGTCCATGACTGACGCAGTATCGAGAAAATGTAACGCGCCACGGGGCGGCGTGAGATGCGGCTCGCGGGTGAGCAATTCCTTCGTCGCTAAGATATCAATTGAAAGTCCAAAGCTTTTGAGTCTTTCGGCCTCTCGCGCCCCGGCGTCAAAAGTTGAAGACATGTGAAAAATTTTTAGCCAGCCTGAAGGACGGAAAAGGTGTTGTGCGCTTGCTGCCGCCGCTAAAGGTCTATGTTCTTCAAGGCACTGTTCAATTAAGGGCCTAAAAGCAGCAAAACTTCTGGCCGCGCCTGATGGACCGCTTTCACAAAAATATCGCCAAAGCCAGGGAAATATAGTTGGGAGCGCGGAGGGATGATAATGCGCTTCTGGCGCTAGATTAAAAACATAACGGATAAGTTTACTGGTGGAGTGAGGAAAGAAGTAGGGAAAGATTGATGAGCGTTCAACAAGTCCGGCGTTGCCAAAGCTTGTCTCGCGTCCTGGTGCGCCATGACGATCAACAATAACAACATCGCGCCCTCGCGCTTGCAGGTGCAAAGCGGCGCTGAGACCGACGATCCCTGCTCCCAAGACTGTCGCATCCGCTTTTTGCATCCTGTTCTCCAGTTATGCCGTCCTGCGTCAATAATCATGCAAGTGATATGCTAACAGCCGAAATTGCGGGGATAGGGAATTCATGCCGCGAAACCACTCAATGCAAAGAATTGTCTATTTTGACCGATAAGTGCTTGATCTTCAAAGAGCCTATAGAGAAAGTCCCTTAAGAATATCGCTGTTGGCTTATATTGGCGTTTGTTTGGGGTTAAGTAAGTTGCGCATTGACCCCGCTCTCTGAATTTGCGAACCGAAAGTTGCTCGCCGTGGGGGCAAGACCCGATCGCGTTTGACCGACGCTTGTTCTTTTCACGTTTTTCCTATCGCTCTATGAGGCCGCATGATTCCTCGTTACTCTCGTCCAGAAATGACGCTCATTTGGGAACCGCAAACAAGATTTCGGATCTGGTTTGAAATTGAAGCGCATGCTTGTGACGCTCTAGCTGAACTTGGCGTCATTCCCAAGGAAAGTGCGAAGAATATTTGGGACAAAGCAAATAATGTTATTTTTGACGTCGCGAGAATTGATGAAATCGAACGTGTAACAAAGCATGATGTCATCGCTTTTTTAACGCATCTTGCTGAATTTATCGGCCCTGACTCACGCTTTGTGCATCAAGGGATGACGAGTTCGGATGTGCTTGATACCTGTCTTTCGGTACAGTTGGCGCGCGCGGCTGATCTCTTGATCGCTGATTTAGACGCCTTGCTGGACGCGCTTAAGAAGCGAGCTTACGAACATAAATTCACCCCAACAATTGGCCGCTCTCACGGCATTCATGCCGAGCCAGTGACCTTTGGCCTAAAATTAGCGCAAGCCCATGCAGAATTCTCACGTAATCGTGAACGGCTCATGCAGGCGCGCAAAGAAATCGCTGTTTGTGCGATTTCGGGCGCTGTGGGCACATTTGCAAATATTGATCCGCGTGTTGAGGCCTATGTCGCATCTAAAATGGGTCTCACGGCAGAGCCCATTTCAACACAAGTCATTCCGCGTGATCGCCACGCGGCATTCTTTGCAACTCTCGCCGTGGTTGCGTCATCAATTGAGAGAGTAGCGATTGAGGTGCGTCATCTTCAACGCACGGAAGTGTTGGAAGCAGAGGAATATTTTTCTGCAGGCCAGAAGGGCTCTTCGGCTATGCCGCATAAGCGCAATCCAGTGCTCACTGAGAACCTTACAGGACTTGCGCGTCTCGTTCGGGGAATGGCGTTACCTGCGATGGAAAATGTTGCTTTGTGGCATGAGCGCGATATCTCGCATTCCTCAGTTGAGCGTATGATTGCTCCCGATGCGACAATTACACTAGACTTCGCCTTAGTGCGGCTAACAAATGTGATTCAGAATCTTTTAGTTTATCCAGATAATATGCAAAAAAATTTAGATAAGCTGGGGGGCTTAGTTCATTCGCAACGCATACTGTTGGCTTTAACGCAAAAAGGCGTATCGCGAGAAGAGGCCTATGCTTTGGTGCAGCGAAACGCCATGAAAGTATGGAAAACAGCGTTTGAGGGCGGCGTATTGTCTCAGGGAGAAGGCGATTTCCGGGCTTTGCTGGGCGCTGATGCGGAAGTAAGCGCCAAGCTCACTGCCGCCGAGCTCGATGCGCTATTTGATCTAAGCTATCATTTCAAACATGTGGAAGACATTTTTAAAAGAGTTTTTGCTTCATAGATTGCCGTTCGTTTTAAAAGAAAGAATATGAGGTCTGAAGTCATACGTCATGATTTGGATTTTTTTTGCTCTTCTCACTGGCGCAGCTGTTATGGCGATTTTAGCGCCTTTGGCGCGTAGCTATGTCGCGCGGGATGAGAAGACAGCCGATCTTGCCTTTTTTGAAAATCAAATTTCTGAGATTAATCATGATCTCGCGCAAGGACGATTACTTCCGGAGGACGCGGAGATAGCGCGCGCGGAGGCGGCGCGAAGATTATTACGACAGCAATCGCTGCCTGCAACGCACGTCGCTCAGTCGCGAAAACTCTCCGTGGCGGCGGCGCTTTTCGCCATTGTCTTTGTTCCAGCGATAGCTATTGGTTTTTATCTCTATCTTGGCGACGCGCAATTAGAGGATATGCCGCTCGCGGCGCGCCTGAAGATGGCGCCCAATCCTACGGATCTCGCAGGCGCTGTCGCGCGGATTGAACGGCATTTAATCGAACATCCAGATGATGGGCGTGGGTATGAAGTTGTTGCGCCTTATTTGTTGCGCACTGGTCGCGGTGAGGATGCCGTGCGGGCGTATGCAGAGGCGCTACGTCTGCTAGGACCAACAGCTGAGCGTTATGCAGCGTTAGGGGAAGCGCGAACAATTGTAGCGCAAGGACGTGTCTCGCCGCTTGCCCAGCAAGACTTTGAGGCCGCGGTTGGTCTTGATCCAAACTACGCAATGGCTAATTATTATCTCGGCCTCTCCGCGATGCAGACAGGATCAAAAGATAAGGCAATTGAGATCTTTACAAAATTAATCGAGCAAGCGCCGCCTAACGCGCCCTACCTAGAGGCAGTAAAATCACAGCTTGATCTTTTACGCGGCGTCGCGCCTGGCAATGATCCTAGCCAGGCAATAGCGCAGTTGCCAGACCAAGAGCGCGCGAAAGTAATTCGGGGCATGGTTGACCGCTTGGCGGCTCGGTTGACGACCAAGGGCAATGATGTGGAGGGTTGGGTGAAACTCATTCGCGCCTACCGCGTATTATCGGAAAATGAAAAGGCTCAGCAAGCAATTAAGGACGCGCGTAAGGCGCTTGCAGGGGATAAAGCCGCGCTCGCGCGCATTGACGCTTTAGTCAAAGACGCCAACTGAGAGAGTGAGGGGTCCAGGATGACGCGTAAAAGCAAAAGGCTGACGCTGATTGTCGGGGCATTGGCGGCGCTGGGCGTAGCTGCCGGCCTCATCTTATTTGCGTTACGCGATAATATCGTTTTCTTTTACACGCCGTCGGAACTAGCAAAAAAAAATCTTGCCCCTGGGGCGCGATTACGAATTGGCGGTCTGGTTAAACAAGGCAGTGTTGTTAAAAGCGATGCTCAGAACGTCGTTTTCATAATAACGGATAAAACAGCCGATCTCGCCGTTTCATACACAGGCATTCTGCCAGATTTATTTCGGGAGGCGCAGGGGGTCGTGGCTGACGGGGTCTTACTTAAAGATGGTTCTTTCCGGGCGGATAGCGTCCTTGCGAAACATGACGAAAAATATATGCCGCGCGATGTCGCAGACGCACTGAAAAAACAAGGCGTATGGCAGGGCGAGAAAAAGTGAGTTCTCCATGATCGTTGAGTTAGGACATTTCGCCCTGGCGTTAGCCTTAGCCTTGGCTTTGGCGCAAAGCATCATTCCCTTTATTGGCGCGAGATCAAATGATGTGGCCTTAATGCGTGTGGCCCGTCCATCGGCGATCACACAATTTCTGCTTGTGGCTTTCTCCTATGGCGCGCTTACTTACGCCCATATTGTATCAGATTTCTCGCTTGTTAATGTGATTGAAAATTCACATTCGATGAAGCCTTTCATTTATAAAATTTCTGGAGTTTGGGGCAATCACGAAGGCTCTATGCTGCTTTGGGTTCTCGTGCTTTCTTTTTGTGGCGCGCTTGTTGCGCTATTTTCAGCAACAATGTCAGATAAGTTGCGCGCCGACGCGCTAAGCGTGCAAGGCTTAATAAGCGCTGCTTTTTTATTATTTATTTTGCTCACCTCAAATCCCTTTGCCCGGATTTCTCCTGCGCCTTGGGAAGGGCGAGATCTCAATCCGATCTTGCAAGATCCTGGGTTAGCAATCCATCCCCCATTGCTCTATCTTGGCTATGTCGGATTCTCGATTGTTTTTTCGTTCGCCGCAGCCGCGCTGATTAGCGGGCGAATCGACGCCGCCTGGGCGCGCGTTGTGCGGCCGTGGACTCTTCTGGCTTGGATCGCGCTGACCCTTGGGATCGCGATGGGATCCTATTGGGCCTACTATACTCTGGGTTGGGGTGGGTTTTGGTTTTGGGATCCGGTTGAAAACGCCTCGCTGATGCCCTGGCTGGCGGGTACGGCCCTGCTCCACAGCGCCGCGGTGATGGAAAAGCGCGAAGCGCTTAAAATTTGGACCCTTTTTCTGTCGATCTTGGCCTTTTCACTTTCTCTTTTGGGAACCTTTCTGGTTCGGTCTGGCGTGTTAACGTCAGTGCATAGTTTTGCAAGCGATCCTGAGCGTGGAGTTTTTATTCTTGCTATTTTGATCTTTTTCATAGGCGGAGCGCTTGCGCTCTTCGCCTTACGCGCAGGCGCATTGCCTGTTGGGGGGCTTTTTGCGCCTATTTCTCGTGAAGGCGCATTAGTGATCAATAACCTTCTACTTTCCGTAATCTGCGCCACAGTTGTTATCGGCACGCTCTACCCCTTGGCGCTTGAGGCGTTAACCGGCGAAAAAATTTCAGTTGGCGCGCCTTTTTTTAATGGCGTGTTGATGCCGATCGCCCTGCCGCTGGCGCTATTGATGCCGATTGGCCAGATGCTGCCCTGGAAACGCGGCGATCTTTCAGCAGCGCTTACGCGATTGCGAGTCGCCTTTTTAATCGGCGTTATGGCCTTGGCTGTTTTTTTTGCTTCTTATGGCGCGCCTTATCTTTCCGTAATTACTGCTTCTATCGCCATTTATCTAATTGTTGGCGGCTTGAGCGATCTCTTTCAGCGGATAACTTTTCGTAATAGCGGCCCGAGTGCCATTTTAATGCGCCTAAGTCATGTGCCGCTCTCCGCCTTGGGGGCGTCAATCGCTCACGCAGGTGTCGGCGTCACCTTACTTGGGCTTGCTGCAACTGGATGGGGCGTGGAAAGCGTCATCGCAATGGCCCCGCTAAAAGCCTATGAGGTTGGTCCCTATCAGCTCATGATTGAAGAGATAACGCCGCGTCAGGGTCCAAATTATTCCGAAATCTACGCTCAAATGTCTGTTCAAAAGCAAGGCGTAACGCTTGGACGTATTGAACCTGCGAAACGTTTTTATCAAACGCGTAAAATGGCGCGCTCTGAAGCGGGAATTCTTACCATTGGGTTAGGTCAGATCTATGCAGCTGTTGGCGAGTCACATCCAGATGGAACCTTAGATGCTCGTCTCTATTACAAGCCGCTGGTGACCTTAATATGGATCGGCGCGTTGATTATGGCTTTTGGCGGCGCTTGCTCTTTAGCGGATCGACGGTTGCGTATTGGCGTCGCGCGGCGATCGATCGCATTAAGGGGCGGGGAGGCTGCGACGTGAGGAGGCTTTATCAACTCGCGCTTGGCGTGTTTCTAGTCTTCAGCGCATCAGCTTCATTTGCAGTCACTCCTGATGAAATGCTGAGCGATCCAAAACTCGAGATGCGCGCGCGCACCATCGCTGCTCAATTGAGATGTCTCGTCTGTCAAAACCAGTCAATTGATGACTCAGACGCCTCTTTGGCTCGAGATCTGCGTGTGCTTGTTCGGGAAAAACTTAACGAGGGACTGAGTGACGCGCAGGTGCTTGACTATATCCATGCGCGTTATGGTGATTTTGTCTTGTTGCGTCCACCCGTCAAGCTCGGGACCTTTTTGCTTTGGGCTTCACCAGCGCTCGCGCTCATTGGCGGGGGCGGGGCTGTTTGGTGGAATTTGCGTCGTCGCCGAGTGGCGCTGTCGGTTGGAGCGACCTTGACGGAAGAGGAGCGCCGTCAGCTCTCAGCGCTGGGAGCCAAGGGTTGGAGCCAGGACCAATCCCCCTCAGCGGACTAGCCCCTATCCAAGGCTGGCGCGCTGCAATATAGGGAGACCGATCGATATCGCGCCGCTTTTCTCTGCGGCCTACTCGAAGCGAGAAGAAAGACCATGGCCCAACATTCTACCCCTCACTATCACAATCAGCCAGGCGTCGCCCGTATTCTCGTGGGAGCTAAGGAATTTATGTGCATTGGCGCTTTGCCGCCTTTCGATCATCCGCATGTCTATATTGATATGGGCGCGGCAAATGAAACCGTGTGTCCCTATTGTTCGACCTTATTTGTTTATGACGCCAGTTTACATGGCGGCGCTAATCCTGCTGAATGCGTTTATCATCCTGAAAATTTGGTCAGCGCCGAGTGAATTTAGTCAGCGTTTTGATAATATCTGAGTGAGCTCATCGTGACCGCGCCAATTGTAATTGCAGGCGCTGGCGTTGGGGGGCTCACGGCTGGGCTTGCGTTGGCTCAGGCTGGCAAAAAAATTCTAATATTAGAGCGCGCGGCTGAAATAGAAGAAATTGGCGCAGGTCTTCAAATTGCGCCTAACGCTGGACGCGCCCTAGCGCAACTTGGGCTTGAATCGGAATTAAATGACTTCGGTCTCGAGCCGCAAGCAATCAATATTCGCGATAATAACGCACGTCTCCTCGCGCGCCTCGATCTGTCAGTTGCGCGCCAACGTTGGGGCGCGCCATTTCGACTGTTTCACCGCGCCGATCTGCAACAGCTCCTTTTAAACAAAGTCTCCAGCCGCCCAGGCGTCACGATTGAAACTAATGCGCGTTTGGAAAATTTTGAGACCATAAAGACTGGAGTAACCCTCAAATACGAAGGCGTTGCGGGCGGAGTCGCTCTCGCGGCCTTGGGATTAGTTGGCGCAGATGGTCTACGATCAATTGTGCGCGATAGAATGATGAATACGCCAATGGATGCGCTATCTTACGCAGGCTCAGTCGCGTGGCGCGCATTGGCGCCCGCTGATGAAGTCTATGAAGTTTTTCGTCGAAGAGAAAGCAATCTTTGGTTGCTCCCTGGCGGACATGTTGTGCATTATCCGTTACGTGACGGAAAAATAATAAATATCGTTGTTATCCTTGACGCGCGGTTAGATGAAGATGGCGAGAAACAAATTGATGGCGATACGCTAAGAAAACGCATTATTTCTTATGGCGCTGCTTTTGAGTTAGCTGACCTTATTTCGGCTGCGCCCTTATGGCGCCGATGGCCCTTTTTCATACGACCAATGTTAACAACTTGGACGCAGGATAGCGTAACCTTATTGGGCGATGCAGCGCATCCAATGTTGCCGTTTCTCGCGCAAGGCGCGGCGCAGGCCATCGAAGACGCCTTAGCCCTTGGACAGGCGTTTGCCGCTCCTAACATTACGGTAGAGCGAGCCTTTTTAGCTTATGAACAAAAAAGAAGGATGCAGGCGCAGAAAGTGGTCGCTGCCTCCCGTCAACAAGGTCAATATTTTCATCTTTCGGGAGGATTGGCGCTAGCGCGTAATATCGCTATCCGTTTGTTGGGGGGCAAGGGCATGCTGGCGCGCAATGCATGGCTTTATCGCTAGTAGCAATTAATGTGGCCTAGCTTGGGCTATGTTAACCAATTCAACCGTCTCATTTTTAACTTAAATGAAGAAAAAGTTAATTTTTTAGATCAAGGATCGCGCGCGCCGGCTGTCCACTTATAAATAATGCAATGAGAACAGTTGGATAGCTAAGGCCTTGCTTGACCTATCCGTGGAATAAGTAAAAATTAATCTTAC
>RFXM01000029.1 GCA_009921565.1 Methylocystaceae bacterium
CGCGCCAAAGATGGAAAGCAAAACAAAATCTGAACGCGATGCGCCTGAGGATCAAGAACAAAAGGCGCCCCGCAAGGCGGAGCCCACTGACAAGGTCACTCAGAAGGATGAGAAGCCTCAAGGCTTAAAAGACGCAACCGATAATGATGGCGCCGCCAAAGCGCCTGAAGCGGCGCCACAAAAGCAAATAGAGGACAAACCTGACGCAGAAATTATAGAACAAGCCCAACAAACGCCAAAAACGATTGACAAGACGCAGGCGCAAGAAACTAAAACGGCGAAAAAAGGCGACGCGCCATCAATTGCCGATCAAATCGCCGGCCTCGCGCCAATACCCGATTATAAGATTGGCGCTCCGCCAAAATTCTCGCCTGTCGGAGGAGGTCAAGCGAAAACAACCTATCTGACGATCCTCTATGGATTAATTATGCCGCATATGCGCATTCCCTCAAGCGCCAAGGCTAATCCAACAATCACAAAAGGGGTTGTCTCGTTTTATATTGATGAAGCAGGAAATCTGACGCACCAAGCTATTTATAAATCTAGCGGTTCAGCTGAATTAGACGCAGCCGCAATCTCCGCTGTACGTCAAGCTGCACCTTTCCCACCGCCGCCGCGCGGCTTACCGCATGCAATGCTATTTAGTTACGCAACAAAATAGCTAGCTAAGCGCAATCGCTGAAACAAGCCGCCCATAATCTTGCTCTTGACGATGCGTTGATCTGCGAAAGCTGAAACACCGCGTTTCGTCGCTATAAGTATCTATGTTGAGATTTTCGAAAGATGCGACATTGAGCCCTTCGAGAGAGAAATTAATAAACCCGGGAAGATTAAATAGCGCATGATCCGGGCGCTGCGAAGGTATAAAAAATTGAGCAAAGGCTGGGTCTTTGTTGATAAAGCATTGAATAAATTCTGGACCAACCTCATAACTATTAGGACCAATTGTTGGCCCAAGCGCGACATGAATATCTGAACGCCGTGCGCCGCAGGCTTCCATTTTATCAATCGTCGCAGCGATCATTCCGGAAAAAGCCCCCTTCCAACCCGCATGACAAGCGCCAACCACCTGCGCTTTTGCGTCTGCAAAAAGCAACATCCCACAGTCTGCGCCTGTGACGCCGAGAGCTAACGATTTAGTATTGGTTACGAGTCCATCACATCGTGGACGCGAACCGATTGGCCAAGGCCGCGCAACAATTCGCGCTTCAGCAGAATGGATTTGGTAGGGAATTAAAAATCGTTCTTCAGCGATATCAAGAGATATCGCCATACGACGACGATTTTCTTTAACATTCTCAGGCGCGTCGTTTGAACCAACGCCTCCGTTTAAAGAATCATATATCCCTGAAGAGATTCCCCCCTTGCGGGTAAAAAACGCATGACGCACACCGGGCAATGCAAGGTTTCCGATTGGCTTATTCAAAGAATCCAGGCAAATCTGGCATGTCTGGATGCGTAACGGCCATGACCTTGAATAAATCGCCCATGTGTCGCCGCTCATCCGATGCGCTGGTCAATCTTTCAAGCGCAAGACCAATTTCATAGGCCTGTTCTGGAGTTGCTTTCTTTGATAGCGCCTCTGCTCTGCGCTCAATCCCCAACTGTTGGAGAAAATACCCTTGGCTCACGGGCCCTAATACTTTAGCGCCTCTAGCTTGCGCCGCACGCGCTAACGCGGCAAAATCAACATGAGCTGTAAGATCTGCGTCACCCGGAGCCTCCAAAGGGTCCGCATAAGCATGACGTGTTACAGCCTGCAAGCTATCGCCAAGCGATGTTTCTAAATAGCCATAATCAATAATCAAACAAACGCCGCCATAATCAACAAGTCTTTGAGCTATTTCGCTCATCAACAGCTGAGCCGACGGACAAATTTCGATAATAGACCCTTCTTGAGCTGAAATTGTCAACCTTGTTTCAACCTGCTGACTAAGCCCAAAAGCTAATGAGCCTGTAGCATCAAGTCCAACAAGACGCTCACGCCAACCTACAGTGGTCTTGACATAGTGACGGACAGGAAGCGCATCAAAAAATTCATTCGCTAAGATGAAACTCGGCCCTGTCGGTATTTGAGAAAATTGCTCACGCCATTCAACTGGCACAGGAGCGTTAGATAAGATCTTTCTTTGTAGTTCTCTCAAAACGGGACTTGTTTCTACAAGCGATAGGGAGGCCGCTTGAAGAAATTCTGGCGCAATGCGCGCCACGCGTAAAACATCTGCCATCAATGTGCCGCGGCCTGGTCCTAGCTCGACCAATTGCACGGACGTTGGGCTATCAGATAACCGCCACGCCTCTGTCGTCCATACGCCAATCAATTCACCAAACATCTGACTAATTTCTGGAGCGGTTATAAAATCACCCTCAACTCCGAATGGATCGCGCGTCATGTAATAACCAAAGCGCGGGTGCGTTAGGCACATTGACATGAAGCGTTCCAAGGTCATTGGCCCGTCATGGACGATTGTTGCAGCAATCTCGCGCTTCAAATCATTCATTCAGCACCTCCTCGCCGGCGCAAAGAAAGAAAAACTATCCCCGCGCCGATGAAAACTAGGGGAAGCGAGAGAACCATGCCCATCGTCAAACCATTCGGCAAGACCTCTTGGACAGGATCTGGCTCGCGGAAAAATTCGCAAAAGATTCTCGCTAAACCATAACCAATTCCAAAAAGACCCGTAATCAGTCCTGGGCGCTTGAGCGCGCCCGCTTGCGCAGCTGTCCATAAACATCCCCCTAGGACTAGCCCCTCTAATCCAGCCTCATAGAGCTGACTGGGATGACGCGGAAAATCGCCTGCCGTTGGAAACACCATTGCCCAGGGAGCATCTGACGCGCGTCCCCACATTTCTGGCTTAATAAAATTCGCCAACCGCCCAAAAAACAAACCTGCCGGCGTTACAGCTGCACAAAGATCGCTAATTGTTAAAAAAGGCGCATTGCTCCGACGCGCATAAAACATCATGCCGATAATTGCGCCAACAAGACCGCCATGAAAGGCCATGCCGCCCTTCCATGTTTGCAGAATTTCGATTGGATGCGCAAAATAAAATTTAGGATCATAGATTAACACATGCCCCAAACGCCCGCCGATAATAACACCTAAGGCAACATTGGCGACTAAATCATCAATGCCCTCGCGGCTTGGCCTCACCGCGCCTTTGAGCCACAAAGTTTCGTGGGAGACAAGGTAACGCATACCGATCCAAGCGACAGCGAACCCTCCAAGATAGGCCAAGGCATACCAGCGAATTGGCAAAGGTCCTAAATGAAGCGCAACTGGGTCAATGATCGGAAAAGGCATAACAAAAATTGGCATTAATAGAGATCCATAAAATCAAAAAAGCTTATGATTGTCTAAGCTGCCGAACTCACGAATGTCGGCACAGAAACTAGGCACTATTCTCTTCTAAGCGACACGCGCAACTATGTTACGCGAATAGAAGGTTTGGTTATTTGCGGCCATCTCTCGTAATAATGTTGGCGGAATAAATCTTGAACCATATTTTGTCGCCAGGCGATCGCATAAGATAACAAACTCTTGGACTCCTAACCCATCGATGTAGGAGATTGCGCCGCCAGTAAAGGGCGCAAATCCAAATCCTAGAATAGATCCAACATCAGCTTCTCTGGGGTCTAAAACAACTCCCTCAGCAATCGTGCGCGCCGCCTCGACTGCTTGAACACAGAGGAATCGCTGTTTCATTTCAGCAATATCGATACGTTCAGGATTGAAATCTTCCTGCGCGAAAGCCGAAAGCCCCGGCCACAAAGACTTCTTTCCTGTGGATGGATAGTCATAAAATCCCTTGCCATTCTTGCGGCCGTAACGTCCCTCTTGCTCGACCATAAAATATAATACTTGTTCTTGAGCAGGATCGACAGCCTTTTCGCCCAAATCCTTTTTAGTCGCGTTTAAAATCCGCCATCCTAAATCAAGAGCGACTTCGTCATTTAAGGATAACGGACCAACCGGCATTCCAGCCATTCTTGCGACATTTTCAATCATCGCTGGGGGAATGCCTTCCCTCAACATAATATGACCTTCCCGGATATAGTTCAAAACGCATCGATTAGCGAAGAAGCCTCGCGTATCATTAACGACGATCGGCGTTTTTTTGATCATTCGGACAAAGTCCAATGCGGTGGCTAGCGCGCGGTCCCCTGTTTTTTTTCCAAGAATAATCTCAACCAATAACATTTTTTCAACAGGCGAAAAGAAATGAATGCCGATAAAATTCTCTGGCCTCAACGAAGTCTCTGCGAGCGAGGTAATGGGCAGCGTCGAGGTATTGGAAGCGAAGATGACTTCCGGTCCTACCACTTCTTGAGCGCGTTGAGTGACTTCGGCCTTAACGCCTCGCTCCTCAAACACAGCTTCAATGACGAGATCACAACCTCTTAATTTTAAATAGTCCTGCGTAGTCTCAATGCGATCAAGCAAAACGTCCTTGTCGTGAGCTGTCGCGCGACCTTTGCTTACTGAGGCGGAAATTAATTTATTTACCGCTTCCTTGCCCTTATCTGCGCTTATCTGATCTCGATCAAGAAGAACCACATCTAGACCGTTCATCGCGCTCACATAAGCAACGCCGGCGCCCATGAAACCAGCGCCAATCACGCCAATTTTACGCAAAGCGACTGGACCAATCTCTTTTGGTCGCCGCGCGCCTTTGTCGAGTTCATTTTTTGACAAAAACAGCGACCGAATCATCGCCGCCGCCTCTTTCGAGCGGAGGATCTTGGCAAACCAACGAGACTCGACAAGTAGCCCCTGATCTATTGGCAACTGAAGTCCTTCATACACTGCGTGAAGGATTGCCTTCGCTGCTGGGTAATTATCAAAGGTTTCCCGCCGATAAATCGCATTGGCTGCGGGCCAAATCATCATGCCAGTTGCAGAAAAAACTTTTCCAGAAGGGTTTTTGAAATCCTTTATATCCCACGGGGCCTGAGCCTTGCCATTATTGTTAATCCAGATCTTCGCGCGATCGACCATTTCCTCGGCTGGGACAATCTCATGAACAAGCTTACTTGCTAACGCCTGTTTAGCTTTTAGCTGCTCTCCTTTGAAAAGAAATTGTAACGCATCGCCAGTCGGCATTAGCCGCGCAACTCTTTGCGTGCCGCCCGCACCGGGAAACAGGCCGACTTTAATTTCAGGCAGGCCTATTTTACTTTTTTCGTTACTTGACATTATCCGATAATGACACGCAAGCGCCAGCTCAAACGCACCCCCCAAACAAACGCCATTGATTGTTGCAACAAAGGGCTTACCGCAAGCTTCCAATTTTCGATATAAAATGGAAAGTTTTCGAGAGTTTTCAAAAAATAGAATATTAGCGGCTTCCTCCCCCCGCTCTTGACGCACAATTTCATATTGCCTTGCGCCTTGTGATAATAAATTAAGATCAGCCCCAGCTGAAAAATTCATTTTTCCTGACGCGATCACGCATCCCTTGATTGATGATTGATGAATTATTTCATCAACAACAAGGTTTAATTCACTAATCACATCTTCTGTAATGACGTTCATGGAGCGACCTGGCATGTCCCAGGTTAGAACGACAATGCCATCCTCATCCTTCTCGAAGCTGAAGTTCTCAAGTTTCATTTGTATGCTCCGAAAACTAGTAAAATAAATATTGAAAGCAGCTAGAGGCGCTCAATGAGCGTCGCGGTCCCCATGCCCGCGCCAATACACAAGGTCACGAGCGCGAGGGTTTTATTCCTGCGCTCCAGTTCGTCTAAAACCGTGCCAATAAGCATTGCGCCAGTGGCTCCGAGCGGATGTCCCAATGCAATCGCACCGCCATTCACATTGACTTTTTCAAGATCTAACTGGAAAGCCTGCACGTAGCGCAAGACAACGGCGGCAAAAGCTTCATTGACCTCAAAGAGGTCAATATCCGCAAGACTAACGCCTGCGCGAGCGAGCAGTTTATTGGTGACATCTACAGGTCCAGTCAACATTATTGCAGGTTCTGAACCAATATTCGCAAATGCGCGAATGCGCGCCCGAGGCGCAAGACTCAGTTTAGCGCCAGCTTCACGCGAGCCAATTAAAACCGCCGCCGCCCCATCTACAATTCCAGACGAATTACCCGCATGATGAACATAATTTAGTTTTTCAATTTCCGGGTAGGCCTGTATGGCGACTGCGTCGAATCCACCCTGCTCAGCAAAGAAGCTGAAAGAAGGCTTTAAGGCCGCGAGCGCCTCGAGATCGGTTTCCGGCCGCAGATGCTCATCCCGATCCAGCAATGTGATATCATTAATATCTTTTACAGGGACAATTGATCTAGAAAACTTACCCTGTGACCAAGCTTGCGCTGCGCGCCTTTGCGACAAAACGGCGTAAGCATCGACATCTTCGCGACTAAACCCGTATTTAGTGGCAATGAGGTCAGCAGAAACGCCTTGCGGCATAAAATATGCGGGTATGGCGATGGCGGGATCTACTGGCCAAGCGCTGCCAGAGGCGCCAATGCCGACCCGGCTCATGCTCTCGACGCCGCCGCCAATCGTCAACTCATGCTGGCCAGACATGATTTCCGCCGCCGCCAAATTTACAGCGTCGAGCCCTGACGCGCAAAAACGATTAATTTGAATGCCCGGCGTACGATAGGAGTAGCCTGCCGCAATCACTGCAGCGCGCGCGATATCTCCGCCCGCTTCACCGATAGGATCAACGCAGCCTAAAATAACGTCGTCAACTACTTCTCCAGCTAGCCCACAACGCCCCTTGAGCGCTTTTAAAACGCTAACAGCCAGTCCCAGCGATGACACTTCATGGAGCGCGCCATCAGGTTTTCCGCGGCCGCGAGGCGTTCGGACTGCGTCATAAATAAACGCTTCGGGCATCAGGGCCTCTCGATTGTAAAATACGTCTCATACAGACGATACGTTATCTTCTAAAACATCTCTACCGGAATAGACATCATCGTCGACGCCCCTGAAGAGATTTTTACGAGCCGACATGCTGTCTCAGGCAGCATACGCTCCATATAAAATCTGCCGACTTGCAGCTTCGAGTCCATGACTTGAGTTAACTCAGGCTGTCGTGATTTCTTTATTAAAGCTGCATGCGCTATTCTTACCCACATCACGCCAAGAGCTACCCGACCGAAAAGATGCATGTAATCATAAGATGCTGCGCCAGCATTATCTGGATTGCCAATCGCATTATTCATGAGCCAGACAGTTGCTTTTTGTAAATGATCAAGGCTTGTCTGCGTCGGCAAGACATAATCATTCATTAAAACATTATCACGATGTAGAGCGAGAACGTCACCCGCATCCTTGAAGAAAGCCATTACCGCCCGCCCATTGTCTCGCGGCAGCTTCCGCCCCACTAGGTCAATCGCTTGTATCCCGTTAGCGCCCTCATAAATCATTGAGATGCGCGCATCTCTGACAAATTGCTCCATCCCCCATTCGCGGATATATCCATGACCTCCAAAAACCTGCTGCGCCTTAACGCAATTTTCAAAACCTATGTCCGTAAAGACGCCCTTCATGACTGGCGTCAATAATCCCAGACGATCCTCAGCCGCCTGCCTCGCCTGCGGGTCGTTGGAATGATGGACAATGTCACTATCTATCGCCGTTGAAAAAGCCAGGGCGCGCGCGGCTTCATTGAAGGATCTGATCTCAAGAAGCATGCGTCGCACGTCAGGGTGGACCAAGATTGGGTCAGCGTTTTTATCTGGATTTTTAACGCCAGTTAATGCGCGGCCCTGGAGTCGATCTTTGGCGTAAGATACTGCATTTTGATACGCCACCTCTGACAGAGCTAGGCCTTGCACAGCAACGCCTAATCGCGCTTCGTTCATCATGACAAACATTGCATTGAGGCCGCGATTAGCCTCGCCGAGAAGAAAGCCCTGCGCACCATCATAATTCATCACACAGGTAGCGTTGCCATGTATTCCCATTTTTTCTTCAATTGCGCCGCAACTCACTTTATTTTGGGCAGCTAATTCGCCATTTTCATTAGTAAGAATTTTTGGAACGATAAAAAGCGAGATGCCTTTTACCCCTGCGGGCGCGCCGTCAATCCGCGCGAGTACAAGATGAATAATATTTTCCGCTAGATCATGCTCCCCGGCAGAGATAAAGATTTTTTGTCCTGTGATTGAGTAAGAACCATCACCTCGCGGCGAGGCTTTTGTTGTTAAAAGCCCAAGATCTGTACCGCATTGAGGCTCGGTCAGATTCATCGTGCCTGTCCAGCGACCTTGCGCGAGTTTTGGCGCGTATAAAAACTTCTGTTGATGCGTGCCATGACGCAATAGGGCGGCCAGGGCCCCCTGCGTCAATCCCGGATACATGGCGAGGGCCATGTTAGCTGAGGAAGCAAACTCATCAACCAGCATTGATAAAGTGTAAGGTAAACCTTGACCGCCATATTCCTCTGGAGCAGGCAGTCCAACCCATCCGCCTTCAGCAAAGGCGGTGTAAGCCGTTTTAAAATTTGGCGGCGTAACGACACGGCCATCAGCATGCCGCACGCATCCGATCCGATCCCCGGAAGCATTAAGCGGCGCGAGCGTTTCCTCACATAACTTAGCCGCCTGAATGAGAATCTGCTCAACCAGATCGGCGGTTAATTCTACAAAGCTCGGCAATGCCTGTAACGCCTTCAGGCCAAAGACATCATTGAGTAAGAAAATGGCTTCATCTACTGGGGGTTTATAATGCGGCATCGGCGCACCCTCTCAAACCTGAAGTTTGCCAGCCCAAAATCGGCAGACGAATCACTTCTATGCCTTAGCTAGTCAGCCCGACAATTGGGACAATAGCCTTAAGACATAGAATTCCCCTCATGAGCTCTCTGTGAATGAGACGTGAAGATGAGATGAGGCTTGATCTGTAAGATAAAAAGAGGCTGCGATTAAAAATTTAACGCCTTATTTACCTTGATTGACTGAAAGTCGGATTGAGCGGCGGCGATTGAACAACGCCTGAGGCTTTTCGGCGGGGCCGGCGCTCCATGAACGGAACCGCCGTTTTGTTTTGGTTTTTAATGGCCGACAAGCCAGATCCTTGACCTGTATGAGCTCTATTTCCTCGCGCCATCCAATTGAGTTAGACGCCGCAACCCGCGATGCCGCGCGCGACGCGGCCCGGCGCGAAGGCAAAACGCTCAGCCAATGGCTTGATGAGACAATCCGATCAAAAGCTTTACGAAAAACAGATCGCAACAATCCTGAAGTAGGGAATTCGCTTGAGCAAAGACTTGCCGAAATTACGCGCAGACTAGCGCTCAATACACAGGCGAAATTATCCGCATCCAATACGACATCCACGGATACCCCCCCTATTGGGATGCAGCAGCGAGGAATTAACAACCTTCCAAAGCCGCATCGTTTAACGCCCAAGCAAGAAGAGAACATACATCACTTGTTACATAGGCTGCGTCGCGAACTTGAACGAACGCGACGAACCTCAACTGAAAACGACGAAGATAAAGCGAAAAAAAAACAAAAACTCGCACTTCTTCTCACGACAGTAAACACACTCCAAGACAAATTAGTTGAAACTACTCAGCGCCCCGGGTCACGAGAAACCACACGCATCAATACTGATCAAGGAAAAGCAGAAGGCTCAGTTTCCTCTGCGCATCAACAGAGTTTTTCCAACCAGTTTTCGTCAAAAAAAATAGCAAAATTGAGGAACGAAGACTTAAACCCTATCTTGAAAAATTTATCCATTAAACTCGAAGCAATTGAAAGACGTCTAGAGAGGATCGCCACTCCAGAAAAACATCAAATTTCAGCCATAAAAGAAGCCAATATCGAGCTCGACGCAATCTGTGATCAAGATAGACTTGAGGTCAGAACTGCAGCAGGATGGGATAAATTCGAGTCAAAACTTACTGAACTGGCCGAGCAAATAAAATCGTCCTCTAATATAAATTGCCAATTAGCAAACAATGAAGCCGCGCTAAACTTCAATATTTTAAATCAAGAAATGTCATGCCTAAATAAAAAAATTGGCCAATCTTTATCAGATATTGAAATAAATAATCTAGCGACGGAGACGCTTTTCAAGGAAATCTCTCAAAAAATTGATCGTGTAATTGATCGTAGCGAAATTCTAGAAAATCAGAATAAAGATAACTCTATTCAAAATGATATTCTGCAGGGGATTTGCGAAATAAAATCTGAAGTATTACAGAATAAAAAAACCGCAGAACTAAACGAAAATAAGCACTCTGCGTTGATAAAATTAATTGGCGATCTGAGTGAGAAGCTGGATACTAGCCAAAAGGACAAAAATACCGCAATTTCATTGGAAAATCTAAGGAAACAAATTGATAGCTTGGCGCGGGAGATTCAACCCCAACGATCTAATAGCGAGGATAACAATATTCTTGATGCGCGATTTAAGGAGCTAAAAGATCATATAAAAACGACGCAAATGGACGCTTCTCACGCAGCGCAAGAGGGCTTTAAACTTATTCAAGAAGCCTTATCAGGACTTCATCAGAAACAGACATTTGCGCCAGACACCCCCTGCAACGCGTCACTTAAACCCACCATGCAGATAGGGCCAGATACTGATTTTATGTCACCCGAAAAAAGCGCTTATGCTATAGCTGAGGATATTGCGCTAAAGAGATCCTCATCAATTCAAAAAGAGTTTATCGCCGCCGCCCGCCGAAGCGCAGATCAAGAAAGATCTATAGATCTCCCTACTCCCACCAATGCGCAACAACCTTCGATAAAAACCCTATCCCTATTTAAGGTTCTCGAAGAGAGGAAAAAATCTTTACTTCTCTGCATTGGACTCTTTGGCGTATTCATCGCCACCGAACCATTTCATGAAAGCACAAAATTATATTTCAAAAATCTAAAATATAGCGCCAAAACAAGCTTGTCTTCCCTCTCTATCAATTCATATGCTTCAAGAACACAACTAAGAAAAACGCTTTTTGATAAAGAAGCGCGCGCTCAGATCAATTTGCCAGAAGAACAAATAACGCAATTCAATCGACTGATAGATCCAAATCCAATTCGCGCCGTGAGAGAAATTAGCTCGCTTACTTCTAAACTTCACACAGCGTCCATTAAGGAATTTTCTCTGAGAAATAATGAAGCAATCATCATTGATTGGCGATTTCTCACACATGTAACTATAGAAAAAGATCCAAAACCATTAAATAGCTGATTGATTTTAAATATATTTAAAAATACTTCCACTAAATTAAAATAGGCGCATTCACAATTTTAAAAACGCCTCAATAAATCCATTCATGGGGCGCTTGACGCAGGCTTAAGTATAAGGAGCTATCGCTTTTTATTCATGTCCTCAAATTGCATCTGGCGCATTACGAGCCAATCCGCCAATTTCGTCGGAAGAAGCGGCGGCAAAAAATAGTCAATAAGGCGATTTTGCACAACGCCAATGCGCGCTGGCGGATTTTTAGCAACTAGGGCGTATAATACCGCATCTGCAACCTTATCTGCTGAGGGCGCAAGGCGCCCTTTATTGATGATCCACTCCCGCATTCGGCGCGCCGGCGCTGCATAGATTGTGTGGTCATAAGGCGAGAAGTCTACATCTTCCGCCTTGTCCCATATCGGCGTGGCGATCATGCCAGGTTGAACAACGATTAATTTGACGCCAAAGGGGAATAATTCGCGCCTTAACGCGTCTGATAGCGCTTCAAAACCGAATTTTGACGCGCTATAGGCCCCGAGAAAAGGAGCAGCAAAGCGTCCTGCAACTGAACTCATGTTAACTATGCGTCCAGGCGGGCCGCTTCTATTTTGCCCACCAGCTCCCAAACACGGTGCAAAAGCCTGGATGACTTGCAACTGGCCGGTGAGATTGACAGCAATCTGTTCACGAAACTTGCTCATTGGAATGTGTAAAAGAGGCCCAGGCGTCGCCATGCCTGCATTATTTACTAGGCCGGCAAGTTTAGCGCCGGCTAATTGCCGATCAACACACTCTACTGACCGCAAAATATCTTGATCATTCGTTACATCGAATTTTAAAGGCTTGAAATTACGCCCATAGCGTATTTGCAGCCGCTGAGCATCTAAGTCGGTGCGCACAGAACCAAATACAAAAAAACCAGATGCAATCAATTTATCAACGCAAGCTGCGCCAATTCCTGTGGATGCGCCTGTAACTAAAATCACTCGCCCAGCTATGGATGACATGAAACTTCCTGACGCTCTAGAAGCCGCGACAATACTTCGCAAGTTGATGCGTCAGCTTGCCCATCGACACGCGCGGGACGGAAATGACGTTGAAAGGCTGAAACAGTTACACGCGTGTCCTCATCATAAATCCCAGTTATTTCTAATCGATAGCCAAATTGCGCAAGATTTTGCTGCAGCCTCCTTACATCAGAACCTTGCGCGCCGATGCTTAGCGATTGATTATCGTCAGGCGGCGTTGCTTCGATGTAACTCCCCACACCGGCTTGAGCCAAAACATCCCATGGAAAAAATTCTCCTGGATCGATTTTTCGTTTCGGCGCAATGTCGGAATGCGCCAATACCCGCTGCCGCGATATGTTTCGGCGCCGACAAATATCGGTTGAGAGCTTAATTACTGATTCAATTTGTCTTGCTGGGAAAGGGCGCGCGTTTCTATGGCCAGGATGCGCAATCTCGATGCCAATTGAGCTCGCGTTAAGATCTGTTTCTCCCAACCAGTAACTCACGCCGGCATGCCAGGCTCTCCGTTCTTCAGGAACAAGCTGAAGAATTTTTCCATCTTCTTCAACAACATAATGGGCCGAAACCTGAGCGAGTGGAGAACATAACAATTCTAAGGCGCTTTCAGCGGTAGGCATACCGGTATAATGCATCACTAAGGTTGAAATAGAGCGGGATCGCGCTCCATGATTTGGAGACGGCAGAACTTGTGCGTCGATATAGTCAGGTAAAAACTCACAACATAATTCCGGCGCATCGCGCCAGGGAGCTGTTGCGCTTATCCATTCTTTTGTTCGGCCCTGAGGATCAGAATTATTCAATATATCTGTAACAACGCACGCGCTATCGGCGCCAGAAGCAAGCGCTAAACATGCACGCGCTGGAGTCAACCCGCCTATTGCAACAAGAGGAACGGAGCCTATGCGATTCTTCCAGCTCTTAAGCCTGCCTAGTCCCTGTGGCGCAAATTTCATCTCCTTCAAAACAGTTGGCCAGATCGGACCTAGCGCGATATAGTCAGGCAAATAGGATAACGCACGCTCTAACTCTTCCTCATCGTGTGTTGAAACGCCAATGCGTACGCCATGTCTACGCAGCGCGTTCACGTCTGCTGTCGCTAAATCAGACTGCCCAAGATGAACAAAATCACATCCTAAATCGATCGCGTGATCCCAATAATCATTAACGATGAGCTGGATATTATTTGCATGACAAAATTTACGTGCGTAGGAAATTTGCGTCCTAATATCTTGTTCAGTGCGATCTTTCATACGTAGCTGGACAAGCTTTACCCCCATTAGCGTAAGCCGGGGCAACCACTCAGCATGATCAATAATGAGGTAAAATGGATCAAGCGTCATTTAGCTATTTTTTCCTGTGCAATCCGCCGATCCGATGAGGCAGTAATAACTTAGCCTAAGCTTATCTCTAAACCGTAACCAGCGGATGTTTATAAAGTTCTCAAAACAGTTGATCAAAAGGCCTACCAATGATCGGCGTTGAGGGTTCGGCCATATCGCGTGGGGTCATGGGTTTAGCAAGAAAGGCGCTCCGCCCTGCCTCTATCGCCAGACCAAACGCGCGCGCCATTTCAACAGGATCGCCTGCTCGGGAAATAGCTGTGTTCAGCAAGACAGCGTCATAACCCATTTCCATAACTTCAACTGCATGCGAGGGCGCGCCGATACCCGCATCGATGATTAAATGCGCATTCGGAAAATGAGCGCGTAACGCCCGCAAGGCGAAGGGATTATTGACTCCCCGACCCGATCCAATTGGCGCCGCCCATGGCATAAGCGCTTGACACCCAAGATCAAGTAATTTTTCTGCAACAACGAGATCATCTGTCATATAAGGCAGGACATAAAACCCATCCTTAATCAGCACGCGCGCGGCTTCAACAAGACCAAACACATCAGGCTGAAGCGTATCCTCTTCGCCAATGACCTCTAGCTTTATCCAATTTGTAGCGAAGATCTCGCGCGCCATTTGCGCTGTTGTGATAGCCTCTTTGGCAGTGCGACACCCAGCTGTGTTGGGCAATACCTTTACGCCTAGATTGCGAATAAGGGACCAGAAACTCTCACCCGAGCGCGTCCCTCCTGCTTCACGACGTAAAGAGACCGTCACCATTTCGCACTTTGAAACGCGAATGGATTCTTCTAGTACTACAGGAGATGGATAGCGCGCAGTTCCAATGAATAATCGCGATCCAAATTCAGATCCATATAAGCGCAGACGATCCGCATCAGACATAATTTACATTCCTAGCCGCCTTGTCTGGGACTCTTGATTAACCGCGGTCCCAACTTTCTGATCTTCATAGCCAAGCTCGTTCAATAACCCGCTTAATGTCGCCGCGCTCACATCACGCTGAAGCCCATTCACCAGAATCCGCATTCATTACCTCCGGAAAAAAAGCATCTTCTAATAAAATACGCGCTGCACGTTTCGCCAATGCTGGCGCAAGCAAGAAACCATGACGGTAGAGACCGTTGATGTATAGCGTTTTGTGACGTCGAATAAGCCGCGGCAGATTATCCTTAAATGCTGGCCGAACGTCTGAGCCAGTTTCAACAATTTCAGCCTCGGCAAAGGCTGGATGGATGGCGAATGCGGAGTTAATGAGTTCGACAATAGATCGAGCGGTCACACGAGCCCGCTCTTCATTTTCAATCATTGTCGCCCCAATCATGAAATACCCCGCTCCGCGCGGCACAATATAAACGGGCCGACGCGGATGCAGCATGCGAATCGGACGAGATAACGCGATCTCCTCGCTACGCAAGATCAACATCTCTCCTTTCACGCCTCTTAATTGTAGAAGGCTATCTTTGGCGGCAAAGCCACGGCAGTCCACCGTCCAGTCCTGAGCTGGCGGAAGCGTTGAAGCGTCAACGCCATACTCCTGCGTGACATTTGGCAATTTTTTTAATTGTTGCGCTAGAAAGTTTAATGCCTGTCTTGGATCAAGATGCGCTTCTTGGGGAAAATACAGCGCTCTTTCGAAGCGACCGCTGAGCTGTGGCTCCAACTTACCCAGCGCCGTGGCGTCCAAATCTTCAAACTGCTTCGTTTTACGAGCAAAGTCGATTAACTCAGCGCCCTCCCTCGGGGGCGCGACGACCAGCGTGCCCGCACGCTTCGCAACTGCAAGCTCCTCCACCCAAAAGTCGAGCGCCTCCTGGCCGAGCGAGGCGACGATTGGCTCTGCGGCTTCAAGCTCACACCAAGGGGCGATCATCCCGCCCGCAAAACGCGAACACCCAGCGCCATGCTGAGGCATACGCTCAATTAGCTCGACTCCAAGGCCCGCGCGCGCAAGGACATAGGCCGTGCATAATCCGGCCACGCCAGCGCCTAATACACGGACATGCATCATTGAGCTTGACACTGGAAGAATAAAGACACCATCCCTCCGCCAGCTTGAAACTGGATCAGGTTCAAAGGGTCGCCGCGCCCGCGTTCGTTTTACGCGCTTGCCGCCTCTCAGCCCCTGGTCGACGCTACTAGCTGCATCAATTCCCGGCAGGGCTCCCCCGGTTTACGCCGCGAGGGTTGCGCTAAAGCCGCTCTGAGGTCAAGCGCAGCCAAACCAAGGAGGCCGAGACCTTGCCAGATACGCCCAAGTGAACCAGTTCTAGTTCTTATAATTGCGCTTTGATTTTCCCGCGCATCCACCCAGGAGTAAACTAATGAATCTGACTAAGGTGACAGCTGCGGGCCGTGCGCTCCTTTTCGCAACACTCCTGTGCGGCACGACGGTTTTTGCCGGCAGCTCGGCTCGGGCAGCGGCTATCGGTCCATATTTCCCGCTCCCAAATGGCTTCAACCTTACTGGCGTCGCCAAGGACGCATTACTCAACATTCAGTCCACGTGGCTTCAAAACGGCCTGGACAATCTTGCTAAAGCCCGCAAAGAAGCTGATGCTAATCTTGAAAAAGCAAAAAGCAGCGCACAGGACCAAGTTGCAGCAATTGAAGAAAAAATAAAAACAATCGACAAAACAATCGCTGATACGAAAGCGGAACTTGCGCTTGCGACCAATGCAGATCCCCAGCATGAAATTCAAATTGAGCGCAAAAACAAGTTAATGCTCAATCTTAATCAGTGGATTAACGAGTTAAATCGTCTAGCCACCGAGCAAATGAAAATTGCTATTCTTAAAGACGGCAATGAGGCAATGGCGGCGCAAAATCGTAATTACCAACTCTCTGAACAAGCCGACAATCTCGAAAAAGCTAAGCAAGATCCGAGTATTGAGAATTGGGGAAAATAAAACTAGACAAAATCATTTCGCGCCACTGTCTGCTTATTCAAGGCAGCAATGGCGCGCTCAATCCGCGCCGTTGACTCTGAAATGATTTGCATATGCCGCGCCGATTCCTCTTGGCGTAGCACTTGTGGATATCGGTGGAGGGACCACGGATATTGCGA
>RFXM01000030.1 GCA_009921565.1 Methylocystaceae bacterium
CGCCCAAAACCAAGCCACAAAAAACATGACTTCAGATAGAATGAAAAGAATCATTCCATAGCGATGATGTAGCTGCACAACCGGCGAGTGATGACCCTGATATTGCGCTTCTCTGACGACATCCCGCCACCACACATACATAACAGCCAGAACAGCCCCAAAACCAATGAAGAAAATACTTCCCCCATAGGGCAACCCATAAATAGGCGAGCCCTTATGTTGCGCCATCCACATGATCGCGCCTATCGCCATTATGAGCGCTGAAAACGCTCCCACGATTGGCCATGGGCTTGGGTCAACCAAATGGTATTCATGGTTGGGTTTTGCGTGTCCGTCAGCCATATCGTCTCTTCCTCATCATTAACTTCAGCCTACCGGCCTATTCAAGTTTTCATCCGCCGCCACATGATACGGCGCGTCATCAGGACTTTTCTTTTTCCGCTTTCACATCGCTTGTTTTGGATTTAGGCGACGTCTTTGTAGGAAAAAAGGAGTAGGACAAGGTGATTTCCTCTACTCGCTCCATTCCTTCTTCAGACTCAAGGGCAGGGTCAAGGTAGAAAACCACCGGCCACTCAGCTTCTTCTTTAGGCGCCAGGCGCTTTTCTTCAAAACAAAAACAAGCGATCTTTACAAAATACGCACCTGCAAGGTCTGGGCTGACATTATAGGCAGCCTGCCCGCTTGTTTGCTTGTCTGTTAAATTAGCAACTTTAAAATAAATTGTCGTTGTTTCTCCAGTCCGGAGAGATATTTTCGATATTTCTGGCTCAAAACGCCATTGTAAATCTTTAGAGACATTAGCATCAAATCGCACTGTCAAAACACGCACGCCCGGAGTTGTTTTAGCCAGTGTTTGTGATTTCTGCGGCGTTCCACCAAAGCCTGTTGCCGCACAAAACGCACGATAAAGCGGGACTGACGCAAAGGATAAGATCAACATGCATACAGAGCCAAAAAGTAAGGCTAATGCAATTTGGCCTTGCTTATTGAGAGAAGGAGGCAGTCCGCGCATTAGAATCTCATATCGAGCGATTAGCCACAGCGCCACCCAGCCTAACAATCGTGACGGCGTAAAACAGTACTGCAAGAAATGTAACGCCTAGGCCGATGGCGATATTACGCGCGCGCCGGCCTCTCACTTGTTCGGGCGTTAGAACAATCCCTTGCCGCGAAGACAGCTCTTCATCTTTAGGATCTTTATCGCTCATCGCGTTCACATCCATTCATAATCATCAAAAGAGACCCATAAAGCTCAGGACTCGTTCAATCGTAAGCATGAGAAAGAGCGTAAAAAGATAGAGGATAGAAAAGGCGAACATTCGACGAGCGGCCTGTCCGATTGTTGCATTATCTTGCGCGAAAAAAAGTTGCCCGGCCAGATATAAAAGTCCTAAACCCAGACCAACTGCAGTGACGCCATAAAGCCATGAGGCAAAGCCCAGAAGCCACGGACCAGCGCCGATAGGGGCAAGAATAAGACAATAGATTAGGATCTCAAGACGCGTTCGCCGTAAGCCAGAAACATTCGGCAGCATTGGCAGGCTAACACTGCCATATTCATCCATCTTCAAAATTGCCAGCGACCAAAAATGTGGTGGCGTCCAAATGAAGATAATCGCAAACAACATGAGACTCGCCATGCTGACGTCGCCAGTAGCGGCAGAGTAACCAACGATAGGGGGCAAGGCGCCTGCCGCGCCGCCAATAACGATATTGAGAGGCGTTAAGCGCTTCAGCCACATCGTATAAATAACGACATAAAAGAATATTGTGAAAGCAAGTAGCGCAGCGGCCAGCCAATTAGATACGAAACCTAAGGTAAAAACAGAAAGAATCGACAAAACAACGCCAAAAGCCAACGCCGCATCAGCATCAATGCGGCCTGCTGGAATTGGGCGCAAGCGCGTGCGCCGCATTACCGCATCAATATCGGCGTCATACCACATATTAAGAGCGCCGGACGCGCCAGCTCCCACGGCAATAGCAAACAGCGAAGCAAAAACGATTAGCGGATGCGGGAGAGTTGGCGCCAATAAAAATCCGGCAAGCGCTGTGAACACAACGAGTGACATCACCCGCGGCTTGAGAAGTGCGATAAAATCTAATGGCGCCGCAACCGGGAGCTTGGGGGTTGTGCTTTCATCAAAGTAGGATGCATCGCTCATCGTTGCTCGCCTGACCTTGTTAATCTGCGCTAAGAGGAAAGAGCTTGCTGCCTTTTATCTTAAGGACAAAAAACTTCAGCGCGCACAATGCGCGCTGAAACCTCTCTTACTGATGTTCAGCGCCTGTAATTCGCGGCAAAGTTTCGAACTGATGAAATGGCGGTGGAGAAGGCAAGGTCCATTCTAATGTCGTTGCACCAGAACCCCATGGATTATAGCCCGCGTAACGCTTTTTCATGAATGCCTCTATGATCGTATAAAAGAATACAAGCATGCTGAAAGCGCCAATAAAGGCCCCAAGCGAAGACAAATAATTCCAAGACGAAAAAGCATCTGGGTAATCAATGTAGCGGCGTGGCATTCCAGCAAGTCCCAAGAAGTGTTGGGGGAAGAATGTCAGATTTACGCCCACAAACAAAACTAAGAAATGCAGCTTGGAAAGCGTCTCATTATAAAGATAGCCAGTCATTTTTGGGAACCAATAATAGAACCCCGCAAAGACCCCAAAAACAGCGCCAAGCGACATAGTGTAGTGGAAATGCGCGACTACATAATAGGTCTCATGGAGTTGTCGATCGACACTTGCATTAGCGAGCACGACTCCAGTTACGCCTCCCATGGTGAACACAAAAATGAACCCAATAGCCCAAATCATTGGGGCGCGGAAAGAGATGGATCCACCCCACATCGTTGCAATCCATGAGAAAATTTTAATTCCCGTTGGCACCGCAATAACCATAGTCGCGAAAACAAAGTAACGCTGGGCATTCAATGAGAGACCGACCGTATACATGTGATGCGCCCACACGATACAGCCAAGAAAACCGATGCAGACCATGGCATAAGCCATTCCAAGATAACCAAACACAGGTTTCTTGGAAAAAGTTGAAACAATATGGCTGATCAACCCAAACGCAGGCAGGATTAATACATACACTTCTGGATGACCAAAAAACCAGAATAGATGCTGGAAGAGCAAGGGATCGCCGCCACCAGCCGGATCGTAGAACATTGTACCAAAATTACGGTCCGTCAGCAGCATTGTGATCGCGCCAGCCAGTACGGGCAAGGTCAACACCAAAAGGAAGGCTGTGACTAACATCGCCCATGCAAAAAGCGGCATCTTGTGCAGCGTCATGCCAGGAGCGCGCATGTTAAAAATAGTTGTGATAAAATTGATGGATCCAAGGATCGATGACGCTCCAGCCAGATGCAGCGAAAGAATAACAAAATCCATCGCAGGCCCTGGGTGGCCAATATTGGAAGATAAAGGCGGATAAAATACCCATCCCCCGCCAAAACCCATCATTCCTGGCGCGCCTTCTACAAACATCGACATGACAAGAAGGATCAACGAAACCGCTAGAAACCAGAACGAAATATTGTTTAATCGAGGGAAGGCCATATCAGGCGCGCCAATCATAATTGGCACAAACCAGTTTGCGAATCCGCCCATCAGAGCTGGCATGACCATAAAAAAGATCATCAGTACGCCATGCGCTGTGATGAAAACATTATAAAGATTTTTACCCGCATCCGTAGCCATGGATGGGTCAGCGCCGTAAAGCATCTGCGCAAGCCCTGGAAACACAGATATGCCAGGGTGCATCAGTTCTGCGCGAATTGCGACAGACATCAGCATGCCAACCAGCCCGCCAACCACCGCAAGGATCAGATAAAGCGTGCCGATATCTTTATGGTTTGTCGAAAAGAGAAAGCGACGCAATCCTTTGGGATGATCATGCGCTCCGGCAGTTGAACTCGCCATCTTCTTGTTCCTCGAAATCCTATCAGGTTTTTATTTTCAGGTTAGCGGACTGCTTCGCTCGCAGCTAGCTTAACCGGCGTCTCAGCAACAGCATATTTCTTCTTTGCTTCCGCAAGCCATTCCTCATATTTTTCGCGACTTACTACTCGAATGGCGGAAGGCATAAAGGCATGATCTTTGCCACATATTTTCGAGCATTGCCCATAATAGACACCCTCTTTCTCAGCCCTAAACCAAGTCTCATTCAATCTTCCCGGCACAGCATCCATACGAATGCTAAAAGCGGGTATTACAAAAGAATGGATGACATCTGCAGCGGTGATTTGTAATTTCACTACTTCATTTACTGGCACAACCGCTTCATTATCCACCGATAACAACCTTACGTCGCCCGGCTCCAAATCAGCGTCTGCCTTCATGAGCTGATCAAATCCAAAACCGCCGCCTTGATCTTCGGGATATTTATATGACCAGTACCACTGGTTACCCGTAACTTTGATCGTCACTTTAGCCTCAGGAATCTCTACTTGCTTTGTTAATAACCTGAATGACGGCACGGAGATGAAGACAAGGATGAGTATAGGCACTAAGGTCCAAACTATTTCTAGTCCGGTGTGATGGGTGAGCTTTGAGGGCACAGGGTTAGCGTTTTCGTTAAAGCGCCAACTTACATACAACAAGAGACCTAATACGGAAATCGCAATAAAAGTAATTACAGGCAATAAGATGCCATTGTAAAAAAACTGCGTATCATGTCCGACGTCTGTTACAGTCGCGGGCAGTCCTACGCCTCCTGGGGCAGGCTGACCCTCAACCTGAGCCAGCGCCAAGCCAGCCGATAAAATAAGCGGTAAAGCCAACGCCATCAGGCTCGCTCCGCGGCTAAACAACTGACGAGTGTCCGTAGACATGAAGATCGCCTTTCGCACCAATTAAACAGGTCTGAGTCTCGGTAATTCCGACGCAATTTTCACGCCGAGAAATTCTAAATAGAACTTGCTCGCGTGATTGCGGCTGGTTCAACCACAATCGCGCCCACCACGCAATTGCTGCAGCGCAATATTTATACAGGTAAAGTAGTGAGAGGGAAAGATTATCAGCCGAGGAAAACTTCAAATCCAGCTAACCTTGACAGATCAAGGTGGTTTGCTAGGCAGAAAATTCCCCCGGGATTACCTGCGGTCATGAAATCGCCTGGCTTTTCCAGGATAGATCGCTGCATTAGGCTAAACGCCCTCGGAGCCAACATGACGCCTTTTCGCGACGCGAAAAAAACACCGCCATTGCGACAACAGGTCGCGGGAATTTGTCTGGGCCTATTTCTGCTCTCTTTCGCCTTTTTTACCGCTGGGAACGGCTATGCTCAGGGTGTTGTAAAATCTAAATTTGGCGACTGGGAAATACGCTGTGAGAAACCCGCAGGGGCAGCTAGTGAACAATGCGCCCTAATCCAAAGCGTCGTTGCAGACGACAAATCAAACATTAATCTTGTTGTCATTGTGCTTAAGACTAGTGACGGCAAAAGCCGCCTTCTACGCGTCATCGCGCCTTTAGGCGTATTGCTGCCCAATGGTCTGGGTCTTAAAATTGATGACACGGACATAGGCCGAGCAGGTTTTGTGAAATGTCTCTCTTCCGGCTGCGTGGCGGAAGTATCGATGGATGAAAAATTAATAGATCAGTTGAAAAATGGCAAAACAGCAACTTTTATCCTCCACCAAACTCCTGATGAAGGCATCGGTCTGCCCTTAACCTTGCAAGGGTTTAAAGAGGCTTACGCGAAACTACCTTGAGTGAACGTCAAGTTGAGGGACATTTAGAAGCATGAACAGCGTCAGTCGCCGAGCAGGAATTTTGTTCATCTGCATATTAGGCAACGTCACTAAAGCCTACGCGCTGGAAATGCCAAAATTATTTGGCGATAGCCCATCTACTTCGAATATCACTCAAGACTGCCCCGTTGTCTTTATTGATAATGGGGCTTCAATGATCCGGATGCCGCAAGATGCAGACGCCTCCAGCGTGCGCTATCAACTCTCTATCGATCAAACCGCCCGCGAATGTTTGATAGAAGGCGAAAATGTATCTATCAAACTCGGCATTGAGGGCGGTGTCGTGCTTGGTCCGGCCGGCGCTCCGGGGAGCTTTACGGCAACAATTACCGTTGCGCTTCGACGTTTAAAAGATTACTCGCTCGTATCGAGTAAGAGCTATCAGGTGTCAGCAAGCGTTGCACCAGGCGGAACGCGGGGGGACTATCGTTTATTGGCAGATCCCATATCCGTTCCCCTTGTGAGCAAACGCGCACATGAAGATTACGAAATTATTGTCGGCTTCAGTCAGGGCGGTTCCGCATCGCCCGCGAGACCTGTAGGGAAAAAGAAAAAGAGCCAACCTGAGGGTTGACTCTCTCAATATGAAATTTACCGCGCCTCAGTGAGAAGCGCTTAATTAATGTCCCAAAGCTTTGATCTGATCGATCCCCGCCGTAATAAAATCATGGCCGCCTACGCCTTTGCTTAGGATGCCTTCAGCAATCTTAACCGCTGCATCAGCCGCCGCCGCGCGGACTTCTGCTGTAGCCTGCGCTTCAGCTTGAGCAATTTTCTGCTCAACTTGTTTGACATTGCGGGCCATGAATTCGTCAAGGCGTCGACGACCTTCTTGAGCGACCAATTCCGCCTCTTCCTTCGCTTGCGCGACGATGGCTTTGGCTTCCGCTTCAGCCTCTGCACGCTTATTCTCAAAAGAATCCAGCAGGCTCTGAGCCTCAACTCGTAACCGCTCAGCTTCAGCCAATTCATGCTTAATTCGATTTATACGAGCATCTATTAATGTCGTTAATTTCGAATGCGCACCAACCCAAAATAACACGGCTAAAAAGATGGCAAACCCAATAGCAACATAAAATTCAGCATCGAAATGCATTGACGCCGTCCCCTTAACTAGATTTTACATTACGAAATTCTGCAGACAAGCGATCTTTATCCACTTTAGATCCCGTTAGCTTCTCGACGATAGATCCAGCTGCTTCAATCGCAATCTGCTCCACATTAGCCAGCGCTCGCATCTTTGCATCCGCTATGCGCCCCTCGGCAGCGCGAATTTTCTCTGAAGCCTCCGTCTCTGCTTGGGATCTTCGAGATAGTGTTTCTGTAGCGGTGTTCTGTTGAGCTTCACGGCCTATCGCCTGCGCCTCTTCTCGACGGAGCCGAATAGTCTCGTTGTTTGCTACAGCTGCGGCTTGAGCTTTTGTCTGCATGTCGCGAGACGCTTCAAGGTCGGACGCTATTTTTTCAGAACGACGCTCAAGTATTCCACCAACACGCGGCAGAGCAAGCCGAGACATGAGGATGTAAAGGAGCCCAAAAATTACAACGAGCCATACAATCTGCGGCGCAAAATTTTCTGTTTGGAAAGGAGGAAAGCCGCCCTCGTGATGCGCTTGGCCTTCTGCGCCAACGCCAGGGTGCGTCTCCTGTGCGTTTTCAGCAGCTGTTGCGGTAGAAATAATGCTTAAGTTCATGATCCTAATCCCGCTCACAGATCTTCGAATAAGACAGGGACGGTAAAATTCGCGCGCATATAATGACTGCGCGCGAATGACGATGTTTAAATCCCGACAGCTCTTAAAGAATAAGAAGCTGAAGCCGCTTTACGACTTGAGGAAGAGCAAGATCGCAATCAAAAAGGCGAAAATACCCAAACCCTCGGCGAGGGCTGCGCCAATGATGGCGTTGGTGAATTGGCTTGCAGCTGCGGAAGGATTCCGAAGCGCGCCGTTAACAAAATTACCAAAAATGATGCCAACGCCAATCGCCGCTGCGCCAGTGCCAATTGCCGCTAAGCCAGCGCCGACCAATTGCATTTCCGAAGCCATAGTTTTCTCCTATTTTAAATTAAGGCCGCTTTTATTGTTAGGTATTTATCAGTGGCCAGGGTGAATTGCGTCATTGAGATAGACACAGGTTAGAACAGAAAAGACAAACGCCTGAAGACAGGCGACGAGCAGCTCTAGCGCGTATAAAGCGACGATGGCTAATAGCGGCACTGGAGCGAGTAAGGACCATCCGCCCGAGGCTAACAACATCATCACAAAGCCGCCAAATACCGCCAGGGTAATATGGCCTGCGAGAATATTCGCAAATAGTCGAACCGACAAAGAAACTGGCCTCGACAAAAAAGAGATAATCTCAATAGGCACGAGAACAATAAGCACTGGCAAAGGAACGCCATGCGGAACGAAAAGCCTGAGAAATCCAAAGCCATTGCGATAAACGCCATAGGCGACAACGAGCGTAATCACTAACGCGGCGAAAGCAAAGGTAACGATAATTTGGCTGGTTACTGAATAACTATACGGCACCAAGCCAATAAGGTTTGCGATCAGGATGAATGAGAAAAGCGAAAACACGAAAGGAAAAAATTTCATGCCTTCCTTGCCGGCCGTTTGACGCACCATGTTAGCGACAAACTCATACAGCATTTCCGCCAAGGCCTGCATACGTCCAGGCACAACAGACTGACGTGAGGTCGCCGCCACCATTAATCCAACTACGCCCAGAGCGGCCAAAAGCATATAAAGAGAGGCATTAGTGAATGAAGTCTCAATACCGCTTATTTCAAGCGGAAAAATCCGGTGCAGTTCAAATTGCTCAATTGGATTTGGAGCAGAAACGGTTTCTTCCGGTGTCATTGCTATTTTTAGACCTTTTTCATCTCAGCCCCGCCTTGACGCATTAAGCATCACGATCGAGGGTCTTACCGCCTAACGCGCCTTTCGGCTTCGCAACGCGATACACATTATAAAAACCTGCCGCAACGCCTAAGCCCATCAAAAAGACCAAGAGCCACGGTTGGGTGCCGAGCCATTTGTCCGCCTGCCAGCCAACAAAGGCGGTTACTAAGATCGCGCCCATAAACTCTGAGACCGCATTAAGCCCCACACGCATCGAGCGAGAAAATCCCTTGCGCTCAGGGGTCAGCGACTCGGCAGCAAACTTTTCTTCATCTGCCCTGCGAATTGCAGCGTTTAACTGATCAAGCCGCTCCTGCAGCGCTGCCTGATCTAAGCTTCTCCCGTCACCCTCCGTCATCATCAACCTCGCTCACGCATGTAATCGTGAAAATGGGGATAACGGCGATAGCCGGAAAAGAGGCGAACAAATTGGCCTGAAGAAGCTAATTCAACACCCATCGGCGTCACCGCCAAGTCCTACCAGGCCGAGGGCAACATATGTTTGGCGCCCCATGAAGTCAAGGCAGAGCGATAATCTCATAACTTGTTGAATTTTAATAATATATAGCCCAACTCCAGCTTTGCGTCACGAGCCCTGCTCGCACCCGCAGCATGCAAAAACAATATGAAGACAGGCCCGGCTTAGGGTGCTGGAGGCCGACTGACGTCACTTCAATCAACTTGCTAAGGCAAATTTTTCAGCTTGGGCTAAATCCACAGAAACTAGGTCAGAAACGCCCCTTTCAGCCTGAGTCACGCCAAACAAGCGATCCATACGCGCCATAGTTATGGGATTGTGCGTGATTGTAACAAAGCGCGTATCCGTCTTGTTTCGCATTTCATCAAGAAGATCACAAAAACGCTCGACATTTGAATCATCCAAAGGCGCATCGACCTCGTCAAGCACGCAAATGGGCGAGGGATTTGTAAGAAACACGGCAAAGATCAAGGACATTGCAGTCAAAGCTTGCTCACCGCCCGACAATAAAGTCATTGTTTGAGGCTTTTTGCCTGGCGGTCGAGCTAGAATATCGAGACCCGCCTCTAGTGGATCTTCGCTTTCAACCAACTGCAATTCTGCTGAACCACCGCCAAAAAGCAAGGTAAAGAGCTCTTTGAAGTGCATATTGACTTTATCAAATGCAACAAGCAATCGCTCCCGACCTTCTTTGTTCAAGCTTGCAATAGCAGCCCGTAGTTTTTTGATCGCTTCAGACAAATCATCCCTCTCGGCGATCATCTTATCACGTTGCGTTTCAATCTCGTTGAGCTCTTCCTCGGCGCGCAAATTTACCGCGCCGAGACGCTCTCGATCTGATCGTAATCCCTCAAGACGCCCTTCGACCGTCGCAATATCCGGCAAAATATCCCCATCTTTGAGGCCTGCAAGCTCAGCAAGATCTTCTAAGTTTGTTTCTAGATCCTGAGTTATAGCATGCGCAATATCTAAGGCCCGTTGCCGCGCCGCCTCCAATTGCGCCTCGCTGCGCGCTTTTTCTTCACGCGCTACACTCATCGCCTCAAGCGCTACCCGCGCCGCCCGATCCGCTTCTGTCAGTCGATTTTCTGCTGCGGTTCGAGCATCCGTCGCTTCTCGTCGAGCAATCTCTGCTTCTTCAAGCGCATTCAACAGAGCGCGATGCTGCTGCATAAATGTATCCGGTGCTTGCGAAAGGCCTGATTGTTCATCACGCGCTGACTCAAGACGCTCCTCAAGCTCACCGAGACGATCTTGAGCGCGATCTCGCCTCTCAACCCATGAGGTGATTTCTCGGACAATCGCCACAATGCGAGCTTGTCGCGCCGTTACTTCATGCCGCAAGGCGGCTAAAGCTGCTCGAGCCTCGCTTGCTTGAGCACGCTCAACCATAGCCTGCGCACGTAGTCCTTCAAGATGCCCAATTAGCGAAGCAGGTTCTTCAAGTTGATCGATCGAGGCAATCAACTCAGCGCGTTTGTGCGTCGCCTCATCGCGGTTAGTAAGCGTCTGCGCTTTAGCCTCTTCCAACGCGGATAAACGCTGACCAATCTGCGCCTGACGCCTCTCCGCCGTCGCATAGCGCTCCCGTGTTTCTTCAAGTTCAATACGAATGCGTCTTAAATTTTCGCGCGCTTGATGATCTGCCTGCGCTGCAAGCCGTGCGGCCGTTTGAGCGGTCTCGCGTTCTTGTGTCAGCAAATCGGCTTGTTCACGCGCTATTTTTGCTTCTTGACGCAAGTCATTGAGACGATTTTTCTCAACAAGACGTCGCGCTGCCGCTGAAGGCGCCTCTGATGCTTGCGTAAATCCATCCCACCGCCAAAGATCGCCCTCCTTAGAAACCAATCTCTGTCCAGGGCGTAAAAGTTTTCGCAGATTTTCGCCTTCACTGCGAAGGACGATGCCAATTTGCGAGAGTCGACGCATTAATGCAGGCGGAGCCTCAACTAACTCTGATAATGCGCGAACCCCAGGTGGAAGCGAGGGATCTCCTGCTGACGAGGTTAAAGCCCAATGCGCAGGGGCAGAATCATCCGCTGATGCATCAAGATCATCCCCCAACGCAGCGCCAAGCGCGGTTTCATAGCCCTTTGATACGCTCACGCTCTCAACAATAGGAGCCCACAGGCCGCCCGCGCCAGAGTGTAGTAAATTTTCCAGCGTTCTTACTTCAGTTTCGAGCCGCTGAGCCTGAAGAGCGGCTTGCTCCATGGGCTGACGCAAGGAAGCCTCAGACTCCCGAGCGTGCGCTTGCTCTTCTTCAGCAATCCGAGCGCTTGCTTCTGCTATGTTTGCCTGATCTGCGGCTGCCGCAAAGATCTCTGCTAGACGGGCGACCTCTGCGGCGCCTCCGCCCTGCCCAGCGATCAACGCAAATTCCGTATCTAACCGCGTAAGCTCTGCCTCAAAACGCGCAACACGTTGAGACTCATCCCGCAAAGCAGAATCCAAGGATAATCGTCGGGCATTTACGCCCGCAAGTTGCTCTTGAGCGTCATTCAAAGCTGCTTCTGTAGCCGCAAGCTTCGTTTCAATTTCATCAAGACGCCCCCGCGCTTCAGTCTCTCTCGTCGTTTCGTCGACATCAGCGCTGAGTAATTCTGCACGCTCTGCCTCAAGCCTGGAGGTAACCTCAGCAGCGTCTTCAATCAAAGCACGTTCTCTTTCGAGATCACGCGAAAATTGGTCAATGTGACGCAGCAATTCATTGATGCGATCTTTTGCGCGTTGCTCGTCAGCCTCAAGCGTTTGACGCGCGACGACTAATCGGTGAACGGCCGCGCCAGCCTCTGCTTCTCGCTCTCGCAAAGGCGGCAATTCATGCGCTGCAATAGCTTGTAGCTTCGCAGCTTCTGCCTGCTCCAAAGTACGCTCTTGAACAGATTTGAGATCCAGCTCTAATTTCTGAGCAGTCTCATGCAATTGATTTGTTGCAATTTGATGCGAAACCAGCGCAACCATTGCTTCATTTTGACGGATTTGTGCTGCAAGATTTCGAAACCGCTCTGCCTGTCGAGCTTGTCGTCTTAAACTATCTGACTGACCCTCAACTTGCTTCAACACATCTTCGAGACGCGTTAGATTTTCAGAGGCGGCATTGAGCCGCAATTCAGCTTCATGGCGGCGTGAGTGCAATCCAGCTATTCCGGCGGCATCCTCCAGAATGCGCCGCCGAGCCTGAGGCTTTGCAGATATAATCTCCCCAATTTGACCTTGACGCACGAGCGAAGGCGATCGTGATCCAGTCGCTGCATCGGCAAAAAGGAGCTGCACATCTCGTGCTCTAACCTCCTTGCCATTTATCCGATAGTCAGATCCCTGCTCACGCTCAATGCGGCGCGTAACCTCAATTGTGTCAGCATCATTGAAAGCTGCAGGAGCTGACCGATCAGAATTATCTAAAATTAGCCCAACTTCAGCAAAATTACGCGCCGTTCTGGAGCCGCCACCGGAGAAAATCACGTCATCCATCGCGGATGCCCGCATGTTTTTGTATGAATTCTCGCCCATGACCCAGCGGAGGGCCTCAATGAGATTCGACTTGCCACACCCGTTAGGGCCGACAACGCCCGTCAGTCCTGGCTGGATTAAGAGCTCTGTCGGCTCACAAAAACTTTTAAAGCCCAGTAGGCGCAGACGTTCGAATTTCATGGGGGCAAAGAGCGCCACAAATCAAAGGGGAATGCAAGAAAACTCTCTCAATATGTTGTGGGCATCATGAGCAAAATCGCCGCAAAACCATCTTGGATAAATTATTTGACGACAAAACAGGCTGGAAGGAGACTAATTTGACCTTCCCCGGCAATAATTTTGCTTATCACTCTTCCCGAGTGACTTATAAAAACACGAATCGTCCAGCTAACCCGCTTTCGCGGGGATAATAAATTAATGAGCGACGCAATTGCTTGATGACGACACTGAAGAATTATGGGTTTTTGGTTACGGCTCCCTCATGTGGCGGCCGGGTTTTGACTTTATCGACTGCTCTCGCGCCTGGGTTCACGGCTACCATCGAGCGCTTTGCATCTATTCTCATGTTCATCGCGGAACGCCGCAAAGTCCTGGATTAGTACTAGGTTTGGATCATGGCGGTTCTTGCCAAGGCGTGGTGTTTCGGATTGCACCCTCAAAACGCGAAAAGACAATTGCTTATCTTAGAGAAAGAGAGTTGGTTACATCTGTCTATCTCGAAAAATTTGTTACATTGCGTTTGAATGACGGTTCACGCAAACGCGCCATCGCTTACGTTGTTGACCGTCAACACAATCAATATGCCGGGCCTCTTTCAATTACAGAGATGACGCAGCTCATTTTGAAAGGCGCAGGGGTTAATGGCGATAATTCAGCTTATGTGCGCAATACATACGAACATTTACTCCGCCTTAATATTCATGACGCCCAGCTTGCAGAAGTTGTTCGCCATCTTGACTGTAACGCATCCGTCAACACTCTCAGCGCCAACATGCAAAAAAAATAGGCCGGGGATAACCCCGGCCGAAACACTCGTTACAAAAATCACAACTCAACGCTACAAAGTTCACTTTGATTAACTCAGTAACGAGCCCGTCAAATCTTCGAAAACGCCATTTGAGTTACTAAAATGAACATGCCACTCATTAACACCCAACTCACGTCCAACTGTGCATAATTGCGCACAGTTATCATATTGCCCTAACTGGGTTACAAAGCCCGCGCGGATATCTACGCCACTACGTATGACCCCAATCGCCACACCGAGCGTGATGTCGGCCACAAACGCCTCCTCCCCAGCTTTAAAAATGGAACAAACATAACTCCGGCCGGATAAACCTCGCCAGGAAAAGAAACGATCCCGCAAAGTTTGCGTACGGGCAAGAGAGGTCAGCTCGCCTCCCTTGTCTCCCCGGTCTCGATGATATTTATCGTCATGGGGTCGAAGGCCAAAAGGCGAAGTCTGAGAGTAGGCGGGAGACATCCTGCATCGCTCCGGATCAAAACTAGAACTTAAATAGAACATAAATAGAACAGAGTCAAGAAGGTCACGGCTGTTATCTTTTGAAGACTGGCTCCACAACGATCACAGGATCTGGGGCTTCAAACCTCATCAGGTAAGGGACACTCTGATGGGCAGATCGAGTAAAGGATGTGCGCCAGCGCACAATTCCGCTCCCAAGCGAACAGTAGTCCCAGACTGAGACAATGCTCAGCGGGCGAAGGTTCAAAATAAATCAAAACAAACGAACGCAGATTTCAACGAAAATACACTATGCGTTCGCCCCTCCGCCTGCCGTCTTGAGCCATGCGGCTCCGCATGCTTTTGCGAGCTCTCGGACGCGCAAAATATAACTTTGCCGCTCAGTAACTGAGATCACGCCCCGCGCATCTAACAAATTAAATGCGTGGCTGGCTTTGATACACTGATCATAAGCTGGCAACGCCATCAAGTGTTTTGCATCCCCGGAACCTGCTCCAAATTTTAATAAACGCACACACTCTTTCTCTGCATCCCTGAAGTCTTCAAATAATTTTGTGGTGTCAGCCGCTTCAAAATTATGTCGGGAATATTCCTGCTCAGCCTGCAGAAACACATCGCCATAAGTGATTTTTTCGTCTCCTTCACGGCCATTAAAATTTAGCTCCATGATGCTATCAACACCTTGAAGATAACAAGCAAGACGCTCTAATCCATAGGTTAATTCACCAGAGACAGGCGAGCATTCAAATCCGGCGACTTGCTGAAAATATGTAAATTGAGAAACTTCCATCCCGTCACACCAGCATTCCCAACCTAGTCCCCAAGCCCCCAACGTAGGGCTCTCCCAGTCATCTTCTACAAAACGGATATCGTGAAGTTTTGCATCCAAACCAATCGCAGCAAGAGATGAAAGATATAAATCCTGCAAATTTGTTGGCGAAGGCTTCAGGATAACTTGAAACTGGTAATAATGCTGCACTCGATTGGGATTTTCGCCATAACGCCCGTCTTTTGGCCTGCGACACGGTTGCGCATAAGCAGCGCGCCAATTTTTCGGACCAAGAGCCCGCAGCGTCGTAGCGGGATGGAAAGTGCCCGCTCCCATTTCCATGTCATAAGGCTGCAAAATAACGCATCCTTGAGCCGCCCAATAGTTTTGCAACGTCAGGATTAGCCCTTGAAACGATTTTGTCGGCGATAGATATGCAGCCGCATCCACAGACATCCGAAACCCCTATGAAGAATGTAATTTATGAGCGCGCTTGAACCCGGTCAACCCAACTCAACGCTTATTCCGTTAATCAAAACAAGCGATATGAAAGCATTAATCAATAGCGCCCATCTTAAGTAAAAGAGAAATTATAAAACTTCGGAAGCCGTATGCACTCTGTCTTGAATGAGATGTCAAATTAAGCATTGCTCATGAGTGTAATAATTTCAACGTCAGCTCTTTGTGAATAGTTAAAAAAATGGTCCAACAAGATCTTGTAGCAGGGCTCCGCCCCCCAATTTTCGAGCGATATCGCTCACAGCGCCGTTAGCATCTTGTAGCGCAAGCGCTGGCCTGATTGACATTGGAGCCTTTGATCCTTTGACACCTCCAAGGATTATGCGGATTGCTGGTTCTGAGGGCCGACTAAACACTGGGAGGATGCGAACAGCCCCTAGCCGTCCTGAAACAGCCGCCAAGCATTCCCCAAGGGCTTCTGCGCGATGAATCATGGAAAAAAAACCCCCTGGCGCGAGTAAGGCTAGACAATGACGCGTCCATTCTGAAAGTGGCATGCTGGCGATATGAGCGTTGGCTTTTGCGCTATCCGGCGTGATACGCACCCGACTCCGCTCATAAAATGGCGGATTAGTTAATATTAATTGCGCGGATTCGTCTCTTAATCCTGATTTCCCCCGATCCGAGCCAGACGATAAATCCACTTCAAAAACAGCCGCCCGCGCGTCTAGTTGATTAAAAGCGATATTCTCCCGTGATAGGGCGCAAGCGAGTGGATCGCGCTCTATTAGCCCAACCCTCGCACTAGGCGCATGGACAGCCGCAGCAAGACCAACAGCGCCAGATCCAGCCCCGACGTCCAGAATCAGACCCTCTGTATCTGGCGGCGTCACGCTCGCAAGCAAAACGGCGTCTGTTCCAGAGCGATGCCCCGCACGGGCCTGGCGCAGCTTCAGACCGCCGCTCAAAAAAGCGTCCAGAGTAGTATTTTCTCTCATAATCCTCTCAAATCCGATGATCTTAGTTAGGAATTATGACCACAACAGATGTAAAGCGGAGGGCCATTTTCTTAAAAAGCCCATTCCAGTATCAACCGCTAGAGCGAGACGACTTGCCGCCATCCAATGGAGCACGTAAGTTCGCCGAAATTGATACAGAAAGGCCGTAGGGGGGTCTGTGGGCATCGTTATTCCGCTGGAAGAAAAAAAAGACGC
>RFXM01000004.1 GCA_009921565.1 Methylocystaceae bacterium
ATTTCTGAAAATTGAGAGAAGGTATGGTGGAGCCAGACGGAATCGAACCGACGACCTCTTCAATGCCATTGAAGCGCTCTCCCAACTGAGCTATGGCCCCCTAAAATAAAGCGTCCTTTGGGAGGAACGCTGGTGGGTCTAACCACCGCGGGCTGTATAGTTCAGCCTTTGGCTGCCGGCAAGTCCGCTTTGAGAAGGGGACGCAATCAACATCTTGCCGCGCGCAGATTTGTGATAGCGACTTCTAGGGATAAATTTGATTTGCTGAAGGCTTTGCGATCAAGGCTGTAGATCCGGCTTCAGAAAAGTATTCATTACTTCTAGAAATTTTACGACAGATATTGGCTTGGAAATATAGCCTTCACAACCGCTGAGACGGATTTTTTCTTCGTCTCCCCTCATTGCGAAGGCGGTTATCGCGATTATCGGAATCGCTTTTAAACTCGGTTCAGCTTTGATGAGCGCAATAGCTTCAAGGCCGCTTAGTTCTGGTAATTGGATGTCCATCAAAATCAAATCTGGGAGATGGCGCTTTGCTAGATCGATTGCTTCAATGCCGTTTTTTGATTGCTTTGTTGTATAGCCGTTAGCCTCCAACAAATCGTTGAAGAGCTTCATATTGAGCTCATTATCTTCTACAATCAGAACAGTCTTCTTCATGAGCGCCTGAATTCTAGGTTTGTAATTTTTGATAAAACCCAGTTTGCAAGAAAATTGCCTATTTCGATCTTTAAAGCGCCGAATCTCTATCGGCCATAAGCCTAGATTGGAGCATAAATGAATCGGATGCCTCATCTATACCAGTTGCGAAAGGAATCGGTGAGTTGTCAGGAGATCGTAATCCTAGCTGTCGCCTTTCTCTCCAGCGAAGAGGCGCGGCTTAGTCGATTTTTATCTTTAACGGGCTTAAATCCTGCTGACGTCCCGCAACTGCTTAGCCAAAAGGAATTCCAGATTGCAATTCTAGATCATTTCGCTGCCGATGAGGCCTTGCTGCTTTGCTTTGCAGAGGCGCAAAATATTCCCCCGGAGTGCATTAATGACGCGCTAAGGTCTCTACAGGGCCCAAATAGATCCTGCTGAGTTAGCTCATCCGTTCTAGGATAGCTGCGCCAGCAGCCGCTACTTGCCCATCCTGTGCGGATTGCACCCCAGAAACACCAATGGCGCCAACAACTTGACCTTTGTAAATCAGGGGTAGCCCGCCTTCTACAGGGGTTAGATGCGGCAGACTGAGTAATGCGACACGGCCATTAGCGATGACTTCTTCTAGCGCTTTTGTAGGACGCTTAAACAGGGCCGCTGCTTTGGCTTTATGCTGGGCAATGTCGCAGGAAGCGGGTTGCGCGCCGTCAAGGCGTTCCAGATAGACCAGCAGACCAGCTTCATCGACAATTGCAATGACAACGCGCCAGTCTTGACGCATCGCTTCTTCTGCGGCGGCGGCAGCAATCTGCTTGGCGTCAGCGAGACAGAGTTCAAATTTTGTTTTCATGCCCAGGCTCCAAATTTTCTAAGCTTTAAAGGTAGGGCTTGGTAAAGCTTGTTTTCAGCCCAGGCGTCTATTAGGAGTTCATCAAGGATCTAGGCGTTTCAGTCCCATTTTCTGGCCTCAAGCACAATCCATTATTTTTTTTGATGGAATCAATAGAAGTCTTAAAGAGGTAGATAGCATTGTCTTTGATCATGCCGGAGCGAGAACCGCATATTATGTCCGGGCGTGACCTTCTCATTGAGAAGCTGAAGAAGATTTTACCTGAATCCAACTTAATTATTGATGAAACCGGACGGCGTGCGTTTGAATGCGACGCCTTTACGATGTATCGCGCCTTACCTTTGGTCGTTGTATTGCCTGAGACAGTTGCGCAGGTTCAGGCGATTATGGCGCTGGCTGCTGAGATGAATGTTAAGGTTGTGCCGAGGGGTGCAGGGACTTCTCTGTCAGGTGGTTCGATGCCGCTGGAAGACGGTATTTTACTTGTTCTCTCAAAGTTTAATCGAATTCTTGAAATTGATTACGATAATCGCTGCGTGCGGGTTCAGCCTGGCGTTCAAAATCTCACAGTCACGCGAGCTGTGGAGGCCCAAGGGTTTTATTATGCGCCAGACCCTTCGTCTCAAATCGCCTGTTCGATTGGCGGTAATGTCGCGGAAAACGCAGGTGGGGTTCATTGCCTTAAATACGGCTTAACGACCAATAATATCTTAGGTCTTGAGATGGTGTTGGTTGGCGGCGAAATTCTGCGGTTAGGCGGCGCCCATCTTGATAGTGAGCTCTATGACCTAATGGGCGTAATTACTGGCTCAGAGGGATTACTTGGTGTTATCACAGAAGTCACGGTACGGATTTTACCAAAGCCTTCAGTCGCTCGCTGTCTTTTGTTGGGGTTTGATAGCGTCAAAGCTGGCGCAATATTTGTGGGGGCCGTAATTGCTCATGGGATCATACCTGCGGGTATGGAGATGATGGATAAAAAAACAGTAGAGGCAGTTGAAAGGTTTCAGCCCTGCGGTTATCCGCTCAACGTAGAGGCTATTGTTATTTTAGAACTAGACGGCGCCCAGGCTGAAGTTGATTATCTTGTAGAGATTGTTAGACGGATCGCGCAGGAATCTGGCGCCACAACAACTAGAGTATCCCTGAACGAAGCGCAAAGGCTGCAATTTTGGGCAGGACGTAAAAATGCCTTTCCGGCTGTTAACTGCATTGCCCCTGACTATCTTTGTATGGATGGAACCATTCCTCGCGCAAGACTCCCGCAAGTTTTAGAGCGTATGGATGAACTTGCGCAACACTACGGACTAAGCGTTGCGAATGTATTTCATGCGGGGGATGGTAATCTGCATCCTTTGATCCTTTACGACGCATCAAAGGAGGGAGATGTTGTGCGCGCAGAAAAACTTGGCGCCGATATTTTGAGATTATGTGTTTCTGTTGGGGGAGTCTTGACAGGAGAACATGGCGTTGGAGTCGAGAAGCGTGATTTAATGAGCGAAATGTTTACGGAGGCGGATCTTGAAGCGCAAATGCGCTTAAAATGCGCCTTCGATCCCGCGGGAAGGCTTAATCCTGGTAAGGTATTTCCAACCCTGCATCGATGTGCGGAGTTTGGCATGATGCATGTGCAAGGCGGTAAAATTCCTTTTGCGCATCTTCCCAGGTTTTAACTCTTAAAATGTCTCTTCCCTTTATTCAAATTCGTGACATTGCTGATCTGGTTGAGGCAATACGCTCTGCCCAGGCCACGAATAAACCTCTAGCCGTGCAGGGCTCTGGTACAAAAAACAAGCTTGGCAGGTATGTCGCGCGAGACCACATTCTCTCGTTGAATGCACTAAGCGGCGTGGAGCTTTACGAACCTGAAGAATTGGTTCTTTCCGCTCGCGCCGCAACACCTCTTTCAGAAATTGAAACGCTTCTTGCAAAGAATAACCAACAACTAGCATTTGAACCGGTTGATTATGCGTTTTTACTTGGTCAGCGCGCGAATAGCGGCACGATTGCAGGGGTTTTAGCCATCAATGCGTCTGGTCCTCGGCGAATCAAGGTAGGAGCTGCGCGAGATCATCTTTTGGGTTTTAGCGCCGTAACGGGTAGGGGGGAGTTTATTAAGTCGGGTGGAAGGGTGATGAAAAATGTCACTGGATTTGATCTTTCGAAATTACTTTGTGGTTCTTATGGAACCTTAGCTGCGTTAACGGATATTACGTTAAAGGTAACGCCAAAAGCTGAGACAGAAAAGACGCTAATATTATTCAAGCATACTGAGCGCGAATGTCTAAATTTATTGCGCCAAGCAACTGCCTCGCCTCATGAAGTGTCCTCGCTTTGCATGATTCCAGTAGGCCGAATGGAAGGCTTTGATCAAAATATTGCCGCTTTTAGGCTAGAGGGGCCAGAGATTTCTGTTTCCTCGCGCTGTGAAAGTCTGTGTCTAGAGCTGGTCGAAAATGATGTAGGGCGAACGGTTTTAAATGAGGAAGCATCGCGGATATTTTGGCAAAAAATTAGAAATTTTGAGCCCATTAAAACCTGCGACGGGCAGATTTGGCGGCTATCAGTAGCGCCGCGTGATGGTAGTGATATTATTGAGTCCCTGCAGAGCGCGGGGCTGCCGATTCAAGGTTATTTTTATGATTGGGCCGGCGGGCTGATTTGGTTGGCGCTTGTCCCTGCGCCGCATGCGCATGCTAAGATTATCCGGAAGATTATCGATCAGAAGGGTGGGCATGCTACACTGATCCGCGCAGATGCAGAGATCCGCGCAACCGTAGATGTGTTCCATCCCCATTCTGAAGTCTTGGCCCAATTAACATCAAGAATTAAATTTTCATTTGATCCCGCATGTGTTTTAGAGCGGGGTCGATTGAGGGCAGAGTTTTAAAATATGCAAACTCAGTTTTCACTTGCTGCGCTGGCTAATCCAGATATGGCGCAATCAGAAAAAATTTTGCGAAGTTGTGTTCATTGTGGTTTTTGTCTCGCAACTTGTCCAACTTACTTACTAACAGCAAATGAGCTCGATTCCCCTCGGGGACGCATTTACCTTATTAAGGATATGCTTGAGAAAAATGCTTCAGCGGATGTTCGCGCAACCTTTCATATTGATCGGTGTCTATCGTGTTTGTCTTGTATGACGACTTGCCCGTCTAGCGTTGATTATATGCATCTTGTCGATTATGCGCGAGAATTTATAGAAAAAAAAGCGCCACGTTCAATAATTGAGAGACTTAAGCGAAATCTTCTTGCTTATGTTTTGCCTCGACCAAAATTTTTCCGAGTAGCTCTGCGTTTGGCGTGGCTCTTAAGGCCTTTTCAAAATTTTTTACCTATCGATATAAGTTCGCTTCTTGCTCTGGCGCCTAAAAATTTGCCGCCGGTATCCCTTGTAGATCGTCCGCAAATTATACCAGCGCGGGGTGTACGCCGTATGCGTGTTGCTTTATTGAGCGGATGCGCACAAACAGTTCTTGATACGAAAATCAATGAAGCAACAATAAGAGTTCTTACGCGGTTTGGGGCGGAAGTCGTTATTGTTGAGGGAATGGGTTGCTGTGGCGCAGTAGCGCATCACTTAGGAAAAGTAGAGCAATCACGCCAATTAGCGCGTAATAATATTAAGGTTTGGAGTCGCGAGATCGACATAAATGGCATCGATTATATTGCTGTGAACGCCTCTGGATGTGGGACAACGATTAAAGATTATAAATTTCTTTTCCGTGATGATCCGGAAATGCGAGAAGCAGCGGCTACAGTTTCTGCTAGAGCCGTTGATATTTGCGAAATTATCAATAAATTAGATTATAATAAGTCTCAACCAACGCCGAAATTGCGCGTTGCGTATCATTCTGCTTGCTCGTTACAGCACGGGCAAAAAATAATAAATGAACCGTATCAGTTGCTTCAGCGCGCAGGCTTTGAGGTGATGGCTGTTCCTGAGGGACATATTTGTTGTGGCTCGGCTGGAACGTACAATTTATTGCAGCCAGAATTGTCTCAACAGTTACTTGAGCGTAAACTTGCTAATATTAATAGCCTCGATCCGCACATAATTGTAGCTGGTAATTTTGGGTGCATGATGCACATTGCTACTCAATCACATGTCCCTGTGATGCACCTTGTTGAGCTTCTAGACTGGGCTTCTGGCGGGCCAAAGCCTGAATACTTTAATTCTTAGCGCAAGAAGCCAACTATATCCTTAACAGCATTCATATTTTCACGCGCTATAGAGCGCGCGCGTTCCGATCCGTCACGTAGGATCGTATCAACATATGTTTCATCTGCTCTTATTTCACGCATACGAGCAGTTATGGGCGCGAGTTTCGCAACAGCTACGTCCACAAGGGCGTTTTTGAAATTAGAGAAATTAGTTCCGCCAAATTCGCTTAAAATATCTGCCTTGGTACGGCCAGAAAGTGCGGCGAATATGCCTACTAAATTATCAGCTTCTGGGCGTCCCTCAAGACCTTTCTCTTCGCTCGGGAGTGGTTCGGGATCAGTCTTAGCTTTACGGACTTTCTGTGCAATTTGGTCTGCGTCGTCGGCGAGATTAATGCGTGAGTAATCTGATATATCAGATTTTGACATTTTTTTTGTCCCGTCTCTTAGGCTCATAACGCGTGTTGCTGGGCCGGAGATGAGGGGTTCTGGCAAGGGGAAGAAAGCCTCGCCAAAGCTATTGCGACTGATCGACTCAGAAAAGTCATTATTAAATTTTTGTGCAATGTCTCTCGCGAGTTCGAGATGCTGTTTTTGATCATCTCCAACTGGCACATGCGTTGCGCGATAGATGAGAATGTCGGCCGCCATCAACACCGGATAATCGAGTAGGCCAACAGAGGCGTTTTCACGATCTTTACCAGCTTTATCTTTGAACTGGGTCATCCGATTGAGCCAACCGATGCGGGCAACGCAATTTAATACCCAGGCGAGTTCTGCGTGTTCAGGCACCTGGCTTTGATTAAAAACAATATTTTTTTTTGGATCAATGCCACAAGCAAGAAAGGCCGCGGCAATTTCACGCGTATTGTTACGCAATTCAGTGGGATTCTGCGGCACGGTAATGGCGTGAAGGTCAACGACGCAGTAGAGGCATTCGAAACTTTTTTGCAGTTCAACAAATTTGACAATCGCACCGAGATAATTTCCCAAATGTAAATTACCCGTTGATTGAACGCCAGAGAATACCCGTTGGAGAGAAGTCGTCATGAGTGCGCCGTTCTTAGTGAAAAGTTTTGTCGATCTTATCGCAATGCTTTTGCCGATAAGCAAGTTAGGCTTACAATTTGCCTCACTCTGAGAGAGTTTATAGGATAAATCGGCTCAGATCTCTGTTTTGCGCTAGATCACCGATATGATTTTCAACATATGCCGCGTCTACGACGAATTTTTCGCCCGCTCGATCTGGTGCGGTAAAACTAATGTCGTCCAAAACACGCTCCATTACAGTTTGCAGCCGTCTTGCGCCAATATTTTCAACAGCGGTATTGACGGCGACTGCAATACGCGCAATCGCAGAGATTGCGCAAGTTGAAAATTCCAGCATTACGCCTTCTGTGTTTAATAAGGCGATATATTGTTTAGTTAGACAGGCTTCTGTTTCAGTTAAGATGCGTCGAAAATCTTCTTCTTTCAGAGAGGCTAATTCTACACGGATCGGAAGGCGACCTTGAAGTTCAGGTAGCAAGTCGGAGGGCTTTGAGACATGAAACGCGCCAGATGCGATGAATAAAATATGGTCTGTTTTCACCTGACCATGTTTTGTCGTGACTGTTGTTCCTTCGATGAGTGGGAGGAGATCGCGTTGCACGCCTTCGCGAGATACATCGCCGCCGCGACGCCCCTCACTTGCGCATATTTTATCCATCTCATCTATGAAGACGATGCCATTGTTCTCTACCTCTTGGATTGCTTCACGAATGCTTTCTTCCTGATCAATAAGCTTATCGCTTTCTTCTGTTATGAGAGGGAGGCGGGCTTCGGCTACGCTTAATTTTCTTATTTTGCCGCGTCCTTGAAAATTTTTGCCAAACAGGTCGCTGATGGAAAAAGCAGAAATATTGGCTCCGGGCATAGTGGGTAGTTCGAATATTGGTCCGGCGCTATTTTGAGTGAGTTCAATCTCTACTTCTTTTTCCTCAAGCTCGCCGGCGCGAAGGCGTTGACGAAACGACTCGCGCGTTGCGGGAGAAGAAGTGGCGCCAACTAAGGCGTCAAGTATACGCTCCTCCACGGCTTGCTCAGCGCGAATTGTTACTTCTTGTCGTCGTTGTTCCTTCACCATAGCAAGGGCGACTTCCGTCAGGTCACGGATGATTTGTTCAACGTCGCGGCCGACATAGCCAACTTCGGTGAATTTTGTAGCTTCTACTTTTAAAAAGGGCGCATTAGCCAGACGGGCCAGTCGTCGGGCAATTTCAGTTTTCCCACAGCCAGTTGGACCAATCATTAATATGTTTTTTGGTAAAACCTCTTCCCGCATCTGTCCGCAAAGCTGTAGACGACGCCAACGATTGCGCAGTGCGATAGCAACAGCCCGTTTTGCATCATGCTGCCCAACGATGTGACGATCTAATTCCGAGACGATTTCACGCGGCGAAAATTCCGCCATGGTCTGTTCCTTTATCTCAGGGTTAATTATGTCTGATTGGGAAATTAAATTTGCTCTATGACCAGGTTATGATTGGTATAGACGCAGATATCGCCGGCTATCTCCATAGCCTTGCGTGCGATAGTTTCTGCATCAGCTGGGGTATCGATTAAAGCGCGTCCAGCCGCTAATGCGTAATTGCCGCCAGAACCGATTGCGGCTACGGCGCAATGATTTTCACCTTCAGGCTCTAACACATCGCCTGAGCCGGTCAGGACAAGACCGACATCCTTATCCGCAACCAACATCATCGCCTCAAGCCGTCGTAAATAACGATCCATTCGCCAGTCCTTGGCGAGCTCTACACATGAGCGCATCAATTGTCCTGGATATTGTTCGAGTTTCGATTCCAATCTCTCAAAAAGGGTAAAGGCGTCAGCAGTTGCTCCCGCGAAGCCGGCAATGACGTCGCCCTTACCAAGGCGCCGCACCTTGCGCGCATTCCCTTTCATGATCGTCTGCCCAAGGCTGACCTGACCATCGCCGGCAATTACGGTTTGTCCGTTCTTTTTGACTAGAATAATTGTCGTTGCATGCATGAGGGGAGGAGAAGAGTGGTCGCTTGTCATTTTGGCCTACGAAACTGGTGAGTTTGAGGGAATTAGGGTTGAACACGCTTTTCAGCAAGTTTGCGGGTGTCTTTTAAGACTTAAATTGCGCAGCTTTACAAAATTTTATGCCTTTGTGAGCCATATTGGCCAGATAGGCCACCAGCAGTGCGAGCCGTCTCGGCGTGGCCTGATCTGTGGGTGGCGAAACCCTATTGAAGTTGCTAAAACCCGCCGCAATCTGCCGCCTCCCCTTCAAGGAGGGGCTCCAAAAAGGCCAAATTTCCATGCGCAGCGCAACAATCCAGCGCAATACCAAAGAGACGAGCATCTCCGTCACGATTAATCTTGAGGGGGCTGGCAAGGGGGATATCACCACAGGCATTGGTTTTTTTGACCATATGCTTGATCAGATAGCGCGGCATGCGCCCCTTGATCTCACGGTGCTGGCCAAAGGTGACCTGCATATCGACGGCCATCATTCTGTCGAGGATGTCGGCATAGCGTTAGGCCAAGCCGTTGATCGCGCTTTGGGCGATCGCAAGGGAATTGCACGTTATGGAGAGGCGCATGCACCGCTCGACGAGGCATTAACGCGTGTTGTCATTGATATCTCAGGGCGTCCTTTTCTCGTCTACAATGTGAGTTTTCCAGCTCAACGTATCGGCGAATTTGATACTGAGCTTATGAGAGAGTTTTTTCAGGCTTTTGCTGTGCATGCCCGGGTTGGCTTGCACATAGATAGCTTGCGCGGGGTCAATAGCCATCACATTGCTGAAAGCGCTTTTAAAGGATTTGCCCGCGCTTTTGGCAGAGCCATCGCGCATGATCCTAGACGGTCACAGAGCGAGGCTCCGTCAACAAAAGGCACTTTGACGGCTTAGCGCAAAACTCAGATTTAAGACCACAGCCAAGGAGCGGCCCGAATGGCCATTTATACGGTTCATTGTCCGCTAGTTTCAAAAGCTGGGATGCCAGAAGTTACATCGCATATTGAAAAATTTATATTTCTACGTGACGGCTTTTGCTTGCCAGCTTTTTGCTTTGGACCTTTCTGGCTGCTTTGGAAGGGTGCTTGGACGATGGCTATGCTTTGGTTCATCGTGGCGACTATTTGGAGTTATGCTTTACTGAGGCTTGGTGTTTCAACAGAAGCAGTCTTGTCGCAGGGCTTTGTCTTTGCCATCTGGTTTGGTTTTGAAGCCACTCACCTCTATGCGTTGATATTGGAACGCCGCGGTTATTTTACACGAGATTTAGTTGTTGGCGACAATGAGGAAGAGGCGGAAGAAGTTTTTTTTTCACGTTGGTGCAATCCTGACATGCTGACCTCTGGTCGGGAGCAGAATACGTGACAACAGTCATTATTGATTATGGATCTGGAAATTTGCACTCCGCCCGAAAAGCGTTTGAGCGCGCGGTGAATGAAACTCGCACAAAGACCGAGATTCTTGTAACCAGCGATCCAGATATTGTTGCAAAGGCTGACCGAGTTGTCTTACCAGGTGTAGGCGCTTTTGCGGACTGCCGTCGCGGGTTAATGGCGTTAAATGGACTCTATGACGCGTTAATTGAAGTAACGCATAGGCGGCAACAACCTTTTTTGGGTATTTGCGTTGGAATGCAGCTTATGGCGGCTCGGGGGTTAGAGCATGGTGAGACGCCGGGATTGGGGTGGATTGCCGGTGATGTTCAGGCGATAAAACCGGCTAATACTGCACTAAAAATTCCGCATATGGGTTGGAATACGCTTGATCTCACGCATCACCATGCAGTTTTTGAGAATATTGCCACGGGCGAAAAGGGATTACATGCTTATTTTGTGCATTCGTACCACCTAATTCCTTATTATCCAGTGGATGTATTAGCCTATACAAATTACGGCGCCCCGCTTACGGCGGCTGTTGCGCGTGATAATCTCATTGGCGTTCAATTCCATCCTGAAAAGAGTCAGAAGCTTGGTCTTGCGCTTATTGCTAACTTTTTAGGATGGCGTCCGTGATTTTGTTTCCTGCAATTGATTTAAAAGAAGGCCAATGTGTGCGCCTTATACAAGGAGATATGGAGCGAGCGACGGTTTTTAACAGCGACCCGGTTGACCAGGCTCTATCTTTTGAACAGCAGGGATTTGAATATTTGCATGTTGTCGATCTTGATGGCGCTTTTGCAGGTGCGCCTCGTAACAGACAGGCGGTCGAAGATATTCTGCGCAAGTTGAAAATACCTGTTCAATTGGGTGGCGGCGTCAGGGATATGCGCACTTTGGCGGGTTGGTTGGATAAAGGGGTTAGCCGCGTTATCATTGGTACGGCGGCAGTTAATGACCCCTCTTTTGTAAGGGAAGCGGCGCGACTCTATCCTGGAAAAGTGGCTGTGGGCATTGACGCGCGGGACGGTATGGTGGCCGTCGATGGCTGGGCGCGCACAACAAAAATGTCGGCGCTGGAACTCGGCAGGAATTTTGAAGACGTAGGCGTTGCAGCAATTATTTATACAGATATCGCGCGAGATGGCGTGCTCATGGGACTAAATATAGAGTCAACGCTTGCGCTTGCGCACGCTGTTTCAATCCCCGTTATTGCATCTGGTGGATTGGCTTCATTACGAGATATTGAAAGAATTGTTCAAAGCGATTGTGCTAAGTTAGCAGGCGCCATTACTGGCCGCGCGCTCTATGATGGGCGCCTGGATCCAGTTGAGGCTTTGACGCTTATTCGTCAGACTCAATCCAAGTCAGGGGTTAAGGATGCTTAAGGCGCGTGTTATCCCCTGTCTTGATGTCAAGGAAGGCCGTGTCGTTAAAGGCGTCAATTTCGTTGATCTTCGCGATGCGGGGGATCCAGTTGAATGCGCAATGGCCTATGACTCTGCGGGAGCCGATGAACTATGTTTTCTTGACATTACTGCAAGCCATGAAAATCGCGGTATCCTACTGGATGTTGTAAGTCGAACCGCAGAGGCGTGCTTTATGCCGCTTACGGTTGGTGGAGGTATTCGCACGCTTGAAGATATTCGGCGGCTTTTGCTTGCAGGCGCCGATAAAGCGTCAATTAATTCTGCAGCTGTTTCAAATCCAGATTTTGTGCGCGAAGCCGCAGAGAAGTTTGGCTCGCAATGTATCGTTGTGGCGATTGACGCGAAATGCGTTCAGCCTGGCGTATGGGAGATTTTTACACATGGCGGGCGACGATCAACTGGAATAAACGCTGTTGATTTCGCCAAAAAAGTTACAAGTCTGGGTGCAGGCGAAATCTTATTAACCTCAATGGATCGTGATGGAACTAAAAGTGGATTTGATCTTGAGCTTACCCGCAGCGTTGCGGATGCCGTCGCCGTGCCAGTGATTGCTTCGGGAGGCGTTGGGAATCTCGAGCATTTAGTAGCGGGGGTAAATGAGGGACGCGCCACAGCTGTGCTTGCTGCGTCAATTTTTCATTTCGGAGAATATTCCATACCACAAGCAAAAAGATATATGGCGGCCGCTGGCGTGCCAATACGCATGGATGGACTGGAGGCGCAATGAGCTTTTCTCTTAATAGTCTTGCGGAATTGATTAAATCTCGCCGCAATGATCATGCGTCAAAATCATACACCAAAAGTTTGTTTGACGCAGGCGTTTCACAAATTGCTAAAAAATTTGGCGAGGAGTCGGTAGAAGCAGTCATTGCTGCAATTGAGGGAGATAAAAAAGCGCTGACAGCTGAAACAGCTGATGTTCTTTATCATTTGCTTGTTCTTCTCGAAGCCAGAGATCTGCCGCTTGTCGACGTGTTAAGCGAATTAGAGCGTCGAACTAATCAGTCTGGTCTAACAGAAAAGGCTTCGCGTGGAGTTTCACAGTGACGCTGGCCCCGTCCTTTGATTCTGGCGTTGTACTCTCGCCTTATAGACGCTTCACGCGCGCTGATTGGGCGCAATTAAGAGCTGATACGCCTTTAACATTAACTATCGATGACTTATCGCGCGTAAAATCGCTGGGTGATCCAATTTCACTTGAGGAAGTGATCGAGATTTATCTTCCACTATCGCGCTTGCTTGCGCTCTATGTCGCTGCCACTCAAGGACTTTTCAAGGCGACACAGCGTTTCTTGGGTGCGGAAGATGGTAAGGTGCCTTATATTATTGGCGTTGCTGGTTCTGTCGCGGCAGGCAAGTCGACGACGGCGCGTGTTTTACGGGCGCTTCTTTCTCGTTGGCCAAACACCCCGAAAGTAGAATTGATAACAACAGATGGATTTTTGTTGCCTAACTCTATTCTTGAGCGTGAGGGGCTCATGGAAAAGAAGGGTTTTCCAGAAAGCTATGACAATAAAGCTTTGTTGCGGTTTCTGTCAGACGTAAAGGCTGGGCAACGTCAGGTGACTGCGCCGGTCTATTCCCATCTTGCATATGATGTTGTTGAAGGCGAAGGAATTTGTATTGATCGCCCTGATATTTTGATCGTTGAAGGGGTGAATGTGTTAGCCGCAAGAGCCTCGCGACATCCCCGCGATATTCCATTCGTTTCGGATTTTTTTGACTTTTCAGTTTATCTTGATGCGCCAGAAAATGTTTTAGAACAATGGTATATTGATCGTTTTTTAAATTTGCGCGAAACGGCCTTTCGTGACCCTCGTTCTTATTTTCGTAAATATGCAGAGCTTAACGACTCGGAGGCGATCGCAATTGCAAAAAATATTTGGACGACGATTAATCTTGAGAATTTGCGTCATAACATCGCCAGCACGCGTTCGCGAGCTAGTCTGATTTTAACAAAAAGCGCAGATCATCATATTGAAGCTGTGGCCTTGAGGAAGTTATGATTGATCTCCGCGCGATGTATGATCGCGCGGAGATCTTTGGTAGTCTGCTCAAGCATTCCCTGCAGCTTTCAGAAACAGCGGCGTATCTCGGTCAGTTCGGCGTGTGGGTTTACCATCGATTAAGATACCTTGCGCATCAGCTGATACGCTGACGCTTGCTCCATCAATGATTTCGCCAGCTAGCAGGCGTTCAGCGAGCGCGTCTTGAAGTTCTTTCTGCATAACTCTTTTAAGCGGTCTTGCGCCATAGGCCGGGTCATAACCCTTATTTGCCAGCCAGTCCCGCGCGCTGTTGTCTGGTTTAAGAGCAATCTTTCGATCCTCAAGTAGTTTAGCCAGTCGTAGGAATTGAATATCGACGATTGCGCTCATATCCATGCGTCTCAAGCGATGAAACAAGATGATTTCATCAATGCGGTTTAGGAATTCCGGTCTAAAATGACCGCGTACCACATTCATAACTTCTGAATGCACAGCGCTTGAATCCTCTCCTTCCTGCTGCATAACCAATAAATCAGCGCCCAGGTTGGATGTCATAATGATGAGTGTATTTTTAAAATCGATTGTCCGTCCTTGTCCATCCGTCAGTCGTCCGTCATCCAGAACCTGTAGCAGTATATTGAAGACATCAGGATGCGCTTTTTCAATTTCGTCGAAGAGGACAACCTGATAGGGCCGTCGACGGACCGCTTCAGTCAGCGCGCCTCCCTCTTCATATCCTACATAACCTGGCGGCGCCCCGATTAAGCGCGCAACAGAATGTTTTTCCATGTATTCTGACATATCCAGTCGTACCATGGCGGTTTCATCATCGAATAAGAAACTTGCCAGAGCCTTTGTGAGCTCAGTTTTACCCACGCCTGTGGGGCCAAGGAAAATAAAGCTGCCGATTGGACGGTTGGGGTCTTGTAATCCGGCGCGCGCGCGGCGCACAGCCGTTGCGACAGCCGTTACTGCTTCGCGTTGTCCAATTACTCGCTTGGCAAGCACATCTTCCATATGCAGAAGCTTTTCGCGTTCGCCCTCTAGCATTTTATCAACGGGCACCCCAGTCCAACGTGAAATTACTTGAGCGATATGATCGGCCGTGACCGCTTCGTCGACGAGTCCGCCCGCTTTGTCTTCTGTTTGAGCAAGTTTTCTTTCTAGCTCGGGTATTAAGCTATAAGTCAGTTCACCGGCACGCTGATATTCCCCACGACGCTGGGCTTGCGCTAATTCGTTGCGAAAAGATTCAAGTTGCTCTTTAACTTTCTGTGCGCTGCCAAGCTTATCTTTTTCTGCGCGCCACTGAGTTGTAAGCGCTGATGACTTCTCCTCTAACTCCGAGAGTTCAGATTCGATTTTCTGAAGCCGATCTTTTGAGGCTGGATCAGATTCTTTCTTTAAAGCTTCTTGCTCAATCTTAAGCTGGATGATGCGGCGATCATATTCATCTAGTTCTTCTGGTTTTGAGTCGATTTGCATGCGCAAACGCGATGAGGCCTCGTCAACCAAATCAATGGCTTTATCGGGTAAAAATCGATCTGCAATATATCGATTGGATAAAGTCGCGGCGGCGACAATCGCAGAGTCGGAAATCCGAACGCCGTGATGCAATTCATATTTTTCTTTGAGGCCGCGTAAAATAGAAATCGTATCTTCGACAGTTGGTTCATCTACAAACACTGGCTGGAATCGACGCGCAAGCGCGGCGTCTTTTTCAACGTGCTTACGATATTCATCTAGCGTGGTTGCGCCAACGCAGTGCAATTCTCCCCGGGCTAGGGCTGGTTTCAGCAAATTTGACGCATCCATAGCGCCATCGCTTTTGCCTGCGCCGACAAGGGTGTGCATTTCATCAATGAATAGAATGATGTCACCCTCAGCGCTAGTTACTTCGCTTAAAACCGCTTTGAGTCGTTCCTCAAACTCGCCTCGATATTTTGCGCCGGCAATTAAAGCGCCCATGTCCAGCGAGAGGAGCTTTTTATTTTCCAGAGATTCCGGAACGTCTCCATTCACAATGCGCAAAGCAAGGCCTTCGACAATGGCTGTCTTGCCAACGCCGGGCTCTCCAATCAAAACAGGGTTATTTTTAGTTCTACGGGAGAGCACTTGGATAGTGCGGCGGATTTCCTCGTCTCGACCAATTACTGGATCGAGCTTTCCATCGCGCGCCGCTTCGGTCAGATCGCGCGCATATTTGCGTAAGGCATCATAGGCGTTTTCCGCAGACGCAGAGTCTGCCGTGCGTCCCTTGCGTAAATCTTCAATAGCTCCATTGAGAGACTGAGGCGTCACACCAGACTCAGTCAGTATGCGCGCCGCCTCACAGTCGCGCTCCATAGCAAGCGCCAGAAGCAATCGCTCGACGGTGACATAGGAGTCACCAGCTTTTTGAGCAATCTTCTCAGCAGTATCGAATATCCGCGCAAGGGTTGGGGAGAGGTATACCTGTCCGGCGCCTGAGCCGCCAACCTTAGGCTGCTTGGCCAAAAAAGCTTCAGTCCTACGTAGCGCTTCACGCGACTGGCCACCTGCGCGATCGATAAGTCCTGCAGAGAGACCTTGCTCGTCGTCCAAAAGAACTTTTAGTAAATGCTCCGGTGTAAACTGAGGATTACCCTCTCGCATCGCCAAAGATTGAGCGGATTGCACAAAGCCGCGAGCGCGTTCTGTATATTTCTCAAAATTCATCATTCACCCCTTACGACCAAAAAGCCGCCCCATGCAGCAGCGAGCTTGATGTCAAAACCCGCAGATCCCTGTTGGCGATCTGCTTCACAGATATGGGAAAAGCCTGCTGAGTTTAAAAGAGGAGAATTTTATGATCGCGCCACTTTTCGTTTTACAAGCGCTGGGCTTAATGTCGCAGTTTGGCTAATGCGGGAGGCCTTACGATGTATCTCCATTCTCTATACCGATACCCGGTTAAGGGTCTTTCCCCAGAACCTCTGACGGCGGCTGAGTTGATAGTGTCGGGCTATTTCCCGGGAGATAGGCTTTTCGCGCTAGAAAATGGTCCTTCAGGTTTTGATCCTCAGGCCCCTCAGCATCAGCCAAAGATCAAATTCTTGATGCTAATGAAAAATGACGCTTTAGCGAAGCTCAAGTCCCGCTATGACGACAGGACAGGCGTTTTGACGATTGAACATGACGGACGGGTTGGCGTTCAAGCATGTTTATTTGAGCGAAGCGGTCGCGAGAGGGTTGAGGCATACTTATCAGACTATACTCAAAAGGATCTGCGTGGGGCTATACGGCTGCTCACCGCTCCTGAAGGCTTTCGGTTCACGGATTCAAAATCTGGTTTTATATCTTTGGTCAATCTTTCGAGCGTGAAGTCGCTTGCTCAGGCGCTTGAAGCCTATGTCGATCCACTCAGGTTTAGGGCGAATATTTATATCGATAAGGCTGCGCCTTGGTCAGAAATGGACTGGCTGGGACGTCAGATGCGTTTGGGCGAGGCGCGGTTAGAAATATTGAAAATGACCGATCGCTGCGCTGCGACTGGCGTCGAGCCTGGAACCGGTATTAGAGATATGGATATTGTTCAAGCACTGTATAAAAACTTTGGACATAATGACTGCGGCGTTTATGCGCGCGTTATTTCTGGGGGGCGTGTCGCGCTTGGCGACACGCTAGAGTTCCTGTGAACTTAAATAAGATCGGGTTCAACAGGTGGATTGCCCACGTCAACAGTCTCGTCTCCGCGTGGCTCAGAATTGAGTTCCTCACCCACCCGTGGTCGGCGACGGCGACGCGAACTTAAATGATAGCCGACGCCCTCATGCTCCCGATTGGGATTCCGGTCCTCATTGAAGCCAATATCTCCTTCATTTTCGCCGTTAACGCCACGGGGGATAGGTGAAGGGGCAGTAATAAAAGAGGGTAAGTTAACCGCTGGCGCTTCTGGTGGCGCCTCTGGGCGTTGATGGTAGCGCCGATTATCTCTATGGGCCTCGCGATCTGGACGCTCGTAGCCTCCTTGCTGTCCGAAGCGTTGACGCTCGCCATTGTCGCCATGTCGATTGCGACTGCGATCATTGTAGCCGCCGCGCTCTTGTCGTGGGTTTCGGTCTTGCCGAAATTCACGATCTTGACGCGGATCAGAGCGCATTTCTGCCATTGGGCGGTCCTCAAAGGGCTGAGGCGCCTGCGCGGCAAAGTGAGGTTGAGGTTGTTGTGCGTAGGGCTGAGGCTGCTGTTGGGGTGTTTGATAAGCAGCCGGCAAGCGTTCGGAGAGTGGCGCAAAGCGATCAGGCAGACCTGAGAAATCATCATCCTCGTCGCTGATATCAACATCAGAGTCATTTTGTTGTCTTGGAAAACCTGGCGCAGCTTGTTGTTGCTGTGCAGCGGCAATTAAGCGAAAATAGTGCTCAGCGTGTTGGAGCAGGCTTTCCGCCATAATCGTGTCGCCAGAAGATTGGGCGTCACGGGCTAGCTGCAAGTATTTCTCAGCAATATGCTGCGCAGTGCCGCGGATTTTAACATCAGGTCCGTTTGACTCATAGGAGCGGGTAAGCGGATTGGGTCCACGACGTCCGCTGTTGCGGCTACGCATTCTCTTATTGTTATTATTATTTTGGCCTGGTCTCATTAAATACCCCAATACACTCTGCGCAAATTGCGCTGCCCTTATGAATTTTTGCGCAACGGTTATTTCGACGACCCTTGCGTGATGCGAAGCGACCGAACGCGCCTATCGCGCGTATAACTGATACAAGTGGCGCCATGCTGTCGCGCGCAGAACTAACGGGCGCGCTTCTTATGGCGCTACGCTAAACTCGTGAAGACGCCACCACTTTAGGCGCGCACGACTACAAAAAACGCAGCTTACTTTCTTACCCCGCGTGTTTTATTGACCTGGCGCGCGGCTGGCGTTTTGCCTTGGTCGAAACCACGGTGACAATCTCGTCATTCACGTCGACGCACCTGCGCCAGTCGTTGGTTTCCGCTAAAGCGGTGAGGCCCGCGTCACAGGAAAGCCTCATCCCGATGTTGACGAAAAGCGAGAAGTTGAGGTGAGTATAGTCTCTATCCGTCTCTGCGCCAAGAGGCCTAAAAGATCTAAAAATCCCATGAGATCTGAGGGTGCTTGGAAGGGTGGTCTCCACCAAAGTAGTTGATAAAAACCGCTAAATCGCAAGTTGGTCCCTTTTCGGCGCTCTTGCGGCAAGGGCGCGCTCATGGCCGCCGAGGTCCCGGGCGATTTTTTCAACCTCCAGGTTCATCCCTTCCAGCATGTGTCTAACATCAGCGGCTTGGCCATAGCCAAGCTCAAAAATAACCAAGCCACGCGATTTTAACATTCTGGGTAAGTCCTGGATGATCGCGCGATAGCAGTCTAGTCCATCCTCTCCTCCATCAAGGGCCAATAGGGGATCATAGAGCCGAACAGAGGGTGGTAGGGTGTTGAGTTCAGTCGAGGCGATGTAGGGCGGATTGCAAATAATTAGATCAAATTGCCCCTCTATTGCTTCATACCAACGAGCCTGCAGCACAAAGGCCCGGTTATTAAAACCGCATCGGGTGAGATTGGCTTTGCTGGCTTGGCAGGCGTGAGGCGAGAGATCAACAACAATGGCTTCAGCCCTTGGCAATTCGCTTAATAAAGCGCAGGCGATGGCGCCAGAGCCAGCGCCGAGTTCCAGGATTTTAAGTGGCGCATTGGCTGTATTTTCAACAAGCGTTAAGGCGGTCTCAACAAGAGTTTCCGTGTCAGGTCTTGGGTCCAGCACATTAGGCGTAACCAACACGTCAACTGTCCAAAATCCTCTTGATCCAAGAATTCTAGAAACGGGCTCATGAGCCTCTCGACGCATTAAATATTGATCGAGTAGCAGGGACTGTTCAGGGGTTAACGCAGACTCAGGCTGCGTGGCTAATTCTAAACGAGTTAAGCCAGTTGCTGCGCGAAGCAGGAGGCGTGCATCTTCATCCGCTGTGTCCACGTCAGCATCAAGTAGACGTTGCCTAGCGGCAGCTACCGCTTGATGCCGAGAAAGAGTTTTTGCTGGTGGAGCCACGAATTTTAAGACTCTTGGGCCATGAGCTTGGCTAATCTTTTGGTGAAGACTGCTGGATCTTGGGGTAGCTCGCCATCTGCGATGCGCGCCAGATCAACTAAAAGATGCATCCTGTCTTGTGCGGCGCCCTGACCTTTTTCCCGCAGGAGAGATCCCAATGTCTGAATTGCGGCATGCTTTGGATTAATTTCAAGAACGGGCTTGCGGATTAAGTCTGCTTGGCCATGTTCGGACAGGATCTTGGCCAATTGCCTATCTAATCCTTGATCTGAAGCGATGAGGCAGGCGGCGCTCTCTGTGAGGCGTGTAGAGACGCGCACGTCTTCAATATACTCAGCAAGCGTTTCTTTAAGTGCTTTGACTAACGCATCAACATCAGGGGGGGGCGTGGGCTCAGTTTCTGTCTTTTCGATTAACGGGATAGCGTCAATGTCTGAAAGTCCCTGTGTGACTGATTTAAAGGGTTTGCCCTCAAAACCCAGCGCGCTTGTCACCCAAAACGCGTCGACCGAGTCATCTAGTAGGAGCACTTCAATTCCTCGCGCGCGATAACCTTCAATCTGAGGGCTTGCTGTTAAGCGTTTAGCGTCTTCGCCTGTAATATAATATATTGCCGTTTGGTTTTCTTTTAGATCCGCTATGTAGTCTTTCAGGTTGCGTGTTTTTCTATCGCTTTTTGTTGATGCAAAACGCGCCAAACCAAAAAGCGCATCGCGTCGAGAAGGGTCTTCATGAAGGCCTTCTTTGATCACAGCGCCAAAATTTTCCCAAATAGATGAAAATTTTTCAGCGTCAGTTTCGCAAATTTTTGTGAGTTCTTGAAGTAATTTGGAGGTGATTGCTTTGCCTATGGCGATAAGCTCTGGACTTTTTTGCGCTACTTCACGTGAGACATTCAGCGGCAAATCAGAGCTGTCCACGACTAGGCGTACAAATCGTAACCAGGCTGGTAAGAGATCTGTAACCTGAGAGATTAGCACACGGCGTACATAAAGTTTTGTCTTACTCTTACGAGCTGGATCAAAGAGGTCTAACGGTCTGGAGCCTGGAATGAAGGCGAGAACGGTATATTCAGTTCGCCCTTCTGCGCGCCAGTGCGCCGTCAATGCCGGCTCGTCAAATTGGCCAGAGAGCTGCCGGTAGAAATCAGTATATTCCTCTTGAGTAATTTCAGATTTTGGTTTCGTCCATAATGCGGCGCCATCCGCGATGCGTTTGTTCTCTTCGCCAGGGGCTGAGAGAAGATCAATTGGCGTAGATACAGCTCCTGAATGTTCTGTGATGATTTTTTCAATTCGCCAGGGTTCCAGAAATTCTTCACTATCCTTCTTAAGGTGTAACGTGACTATTGTGCCGTAGTCAGGCGCGTCGGATAGCAAGAGTGGAGCAATCGAATAGCGTCCTTTTCCTTGCGAGCTCCAGATCCAAGCTTGTTCTTCTCCTGCCCGACGCGTTGCGACATCAACCTTATCTGCAACCATAAAGGCGGAGTAAAATCCAACTCCAAAGCGTCCGATTAGGCCGCTCTCATTTTCAGATTTTTCTTTGTTGAGTTTCTCCAGGAAGGCGCGAGTTCCCGAATTTGCGATCGCGCCAAGGGCGCTTATCAAATCATTGCGTGACATACCGATGCCATTGTCGGCAATAGTTATTGTTCGCTTATCCTGATCAAGGCTTATCTTGATTAAAGGCGCGTTGGCCACTGCTGCGAGCTTGGCGTCTGATAGAGATTCATAACGAAGTTTTTCGCAGGCGTCAGCGGCGTTAGAAATGAGTTCTCTTAGGAAGACATCTTTTTCCGAGTAAACGGAATGTGTCATTAATTCTAATAATTGTTCGACATTTGCCTCGAAACCAAAATCAGCCGCTTGGGCGAAGTCGTTTTTATCAGCGGTAGCGGACTCAGTCTCTTTCGTCATCGTGTCTCCCAGTTTTTTTGGCTTATCCAATGCGGCTTTCCCCGGGTTAAGCCCTAGATGTGGCTGTTGCCGTGTAATTTACAATATAGCCGTAAGGAAGAGTTTTTTCTAACAGCGCTTGCATGCGGCGGACTCAGACGTCAAACTAGTGACGCTAAGGGGATAGACCGTATGCCAGAGAGAAAATCAGATGCGCAGCCCTCTCATGCGCCTAAGTTGCAGCTTGTGAACTGCGGGGCAGAGAGACCATTTGAGTCGGCCTTTGGGGCGTCACATTACAAACACACGGTAACCCAAGTGACATTTGAGCGCGCCGAGTTAAATTTACTATTAAATCTATGCCGCGCAAGGCAATTTTTTCAGTCTTTCGACGCGCAAGCGAAATTCCAATATACAGGGTCGAAAAAATTCCAGAGCTCGTTCGCCGCCAGGGTCTATACGTTGTTTTGAATGCTGGGGGACAGATTCTGCGTCGCGGTCATCAACTTGATCGTGTGCTGCGCGTGCTGGAAACCAAGTTTAAAGTGATCGGGGTAGAATAAAAAAAGCCCCGCGATGCGGGGCTTTTACTGATTAGTCGAGCCCTAGTCGTTTCTATCGCCAAACAAAAAGAGTAGCGACTGAAACATATTTATGAAATCGAGATAAAGCGTTAGAGCTCCAAAGACGCTCTTTTTTTGCGCAATCTCATACCCATCGCTTTCAAAATACATCTCGCGGATCATCTGCGTATCCCATGCAGTGAGCCCAGCAAAGATCAAAACAGAGAGTATGGATAGAGCGAATTGTAAACCTGTAGATTGAAGAAAGAGATTAACCAGGCCAGCGATGATCAGGCCCCACACACCCATGACAAGGAAGGAGCCGAAAGCTGAAAGATCTCGTCCAGTTGTGTAACCGTAGAGGCTCAAGCCTCCAAAAGCAGCGGCAGTGATAAAAAATACGCGGGCAACTGATACGCCAGTAAAGATCAGCAAGACAGATGATAATGAAAGGCCCATCACCGCAGAGAAGGCAAAAAACATATTTCTCGCCGAGGCGGCAGACATATGGGGCATCCGTGAGCCCATGAGGAAAATAAAGCCCAGCGGCGAGAGCATGATTATCCAGCGCAAAGGAGAGGTGTAAATTGCTTGTCCAAATGGCGTGAGCGCCAGGGCTCCGCCGCCGACCTTTGCTACGGCCAGCATATAAACGCCAAGTGCAACAGCGCCGGTTACCGCCAAACCGATGGCCATGTAGTTGTACACGCCGAGCATGTAAGTACGGAGACCCTGATCGATTTCCGCCGTGGTTGACCGAGCAACCCCGCGCCCATAGCTAAAGCCCGATTTGCCGTCGAATTTAGACATTTGTTCCTCTCGATCTTTCCCAAAACCTCTGCGCGCACCCTTGCGGACGAAGCGCACTTCTATGCACAATATGTATGCCTAGAGGAGTGGTGGCAAGACGATGCAAGATGAACTCTTCGTAAGGATCGGTAAAAAAAGGCGGCGAAGGGCTAAAAGCAGCTAAAGCCGCCTGGTTAAAATGTCAGACCGGTTAAATTTCGCCAAATAGCAGCGGATTTTCCCCTCGTGTATTGCTCATTGTCAAGAATGCGCTACCATTACCAAATGCGCATGCCCTTTTTTCCTCAAAATTTTGAATCCTCGTTACGTGTTATTTTCGCACGAAGCTCGGGGGAGACCATGATCCTTACCCAAGACAGCTCAGTAACTCAGCAGAGCTTTAAACCAATATTCAAGCCATCCGGCGAACTATCATCTTGGAGAGCTGGTCTGCCAAATGCGGTTATGCTCCTTATTACACTCCTTTTTACCTTTATTTATGTTGCGCCAGTTGAGGCGCATGGGCGCCTGGGAGCCGCGCAGGGGCGCTGCCGTCTTAATATCGGCCCGGATGTGATGAATTTCACAGGCTATTTGCCTGAGGCTTCAAAAAATGAGTTTTGCGAGGATATCCCGTCAACCGGGCCTGTGATTATGGTGCTTGACGCCGAGCAGGCTGAGCTTCGCGACATGAAGGTTGAACTCCGTATTGTCAAAGACGTTGGCAGCGAAGAAAAAGAGAATGAAAATCTTGAGGCTGTGACTGTGGCCTATCATCCGCCAACTGTTTATCCCTCCGGAACGATTAATTTTGAGCATACTTTTGACGAACCAGGTTATTTTGTGGGCATCGTTACAGTGCTTGGCGATCATGGCGAGCGCTGGGTCTCGCGCTTCCCGTTTTCTGTCGCAAAGACCTTCATGCGGGATCTACCAATGTATCTCTTGCTCGGCCTTGGTGTCCTAGCTTGTTACGCGGTTTATATTGTTCATCGGCGGCGTTCACCGTTGAAAAAAACTACGTTGACAGATTCGCAGTCAGGTTCGGGTCCTGACTCCCCATCGGGTCCAGATCATGGATCAGAGCATCACGAGCCAACGCCGGCAGAGTGATCAGGTTAGGATCCTTCAGGTTGAGAATAATTGGATGTCGCGCTCTACATGACAAAAGGAGTTAGTTTTCCTTTGAGAATTGCAGAGTCTAAAATGTGATAGAACGGATTTTTTTGCTCTTCACTAATGTTCTACAATTATAAATTTTGACTACTCATACGTCCTTTAAATATTAAAAACTAATCAGTTCAATCTTCAGTATTCTCGATTGTTAAAGATCTGTTTTTGGCTGACTTCTTTGATTGGCGCTCAGATTAATTTATCTTGTAGCGGCTATTTTATGATTTCACAGCTATGAAGCCCTGCACCGAGGGGAGTCTATTAAGTGGAATGAGCTTGAGCGCATGCATCTTTTGGAGAAAATTGATGGCCTGGTTAATTTTATTGGTGGGAAGTTTATGTGAAGTGGGATGGCTCATCGGGATGAAATATGCTGATGGCTTTACCCGTTTTTGGCCCTCAGTGATTATGGTTTTCTTTATGGCTGCTAGCATTGGCTGCTTAGGATTGGCCGTAAAAGAGATCCCCGCGTCGACCGCTTACGCTGTTTGGACAGGTGGAAGCATCGCGGCAGTAGCCGTTGTTGGCGTCTACCTCTTTAACGAACCCGCGACGCTTCTGCGTTTAGCGTCTATCGCACTCATTCTTCTTGGCATGGTCGGATTAAGACTGAGTGGCGTAGATCCATAAAGTCATTTGACATTTTTTGACTCAGTCAAAGTAACTTTCCAATGCGCCACGGCGGCGGACATCTAAAGTAGCGCAATGGAAAGCTCCCCCAAACGCCGCATAATGTAAAAACGGCACAGGAATTGGTTCAAAGCCCCATTTTTCCATTGCACGCATCATGCCCGTGTGATGAGGATCAACAATCACACGCTTTTCATCGATCATCAAAATATTCATGCTTAACCATTTGCCGCACATGGAGGTAATGGCAAGAATGCGATCATTTATCGGGTCTGGTTCAGGAGTTACTAGAATTTCCCACTTTTTGAGAATGTCCGGCAGCTCATCCGGGTTGATATATTCCGGATTTATGAGCACTTTGCCTGGTCCCAACGGCAAAATGGTCGTATCAATATGCATTGGATTTGGACAACGGCTTTTAATTTCATGGATGCGGTAACCCTTGCCGAGATGACGTCTCAGCCAGTCTATGCCCATCGCATTCGTAACATTTGATCGCGTTACGAAAATATCTCTTCCGCAACGGAAAAAATCTGCAGCGTCAAACACGGGTTCGAATTCAGTTAAAATATAACGCATGGGTGCGCCCTTTTCGGGCAGTTTAAAATCAGGATCAAAGAGCTCGTCTGTTAGCTGCGGTTTTGGTGCCGACGTCCAGCGGGCGCCGCGTCTAAAATAATCTTTCAAAATTGGGCGGTAGGAGTGTGTTTCAAAATATCGGCAGGGCCAGGCCATAGGCGTTTCAAGGATTTCATCGCCAATAACCAGCATGCTATCTCGGGGGCAAGAATTGCAAAAGCCGCGCGACGACCAGTCTGGCGTAGAAAATTTGCTCTTATGATTATAGGCCTCTGGCCGCGTGACAATGATGCCCAGCCCACGGAGCACTTGGATAAAATTATCCAATTCCTCCTGGGCCGGCTCGATCATGAATTTTGGAAACCGAAAGCCGGCTGCTAACGCCTGCGCCCGCGCGGCCATGCCGGGAATATTGCAGGTAACCACCGGGTGATCAGAGGGTATGGTCGAGCCTTCCAGGCGGCCGACAATAATTTCTTCAAGCGGATCCCATTCATTGTGTGAGTTAACGGGGCTAATGATTGAGGCGGTTTGAGGGGGGGTCGCTTGGTGTATATTCATCGCTCAACTCTCAGATTGCTTCCTGCGTGTTGTCAATTGATGTTGAAATCACAATTTGCCGCTTAATAGGGCAGCGCTAGGGCCCCCGTCTAGTGATTGTAGCCCTTTTCGCCCTTGCTTTTACAAAGTGCATAAGCTTATAAGGCCCTATTCTAGAACCGCCCGGCTAGTGATGGGCTGCCGGGGCGGTTCTTTTCGCTCGCGCGAAACCGCTTCAGGAGATCAGTCTCTTGCTAGAGCGCCAAGAACAAAGGGCCAAGTGCCCAGGAGAGCAAAATGCCCAAGTTGAAAACAAAATCTGGCGCTAAAAAGCGCTTTAAAATCACCGGCACAGGCAAAGTGGTGTATGGCCAGCAAGGCAAACGCCATGGCATGATCAAGCGCACGAACAAGCAGATCCGAAATCTGCGTGGGACCAGCGTTCTGTTCAAGACAGACGGCGACAATATTAAGAAATATTTCCTGCCGAACGGCTGAGATTCCCCCAATTTAACAGCAGATTCTGATCGAGGAGTTTCGTTATGGCTCGCGTAAAACGCGGCGTTACCTCCCACGCCAAGCATAAAAAGACTTTCAAGGCCGCAAAAGGTTTTTACGGCCGTCGTAAAAACACCATCCGTACAGCAAAGGCGGCAGTCGATCGCTCGATGCAATACGCCACGCGGGATCGCAAGGTGCGTAAACGGGTTTTTCGCGCATTATGGATTCAGCGTCTTAATGCGGCAGTGCGTGAACATGGGCTAACCTATTCACGCTTCATTGACGGCTTGACCAAAGCGGGTGTTGCGGTTGACCGCAAGGTGCTCTCGCAAATCGCTATTGAACAGCCGGAAGCTTTTGCCGCGATTGTCGCTCAGGCGAAGAAAGCACTGCCTGCAGCTGCTTAAAGCAAGAATAATGGCTATGAAGAAGCGCCCGCCTTCTGGCAGGGCGCTTTTTTTATGATCAAAATTAGATCTAATAAAGGACGGATAGGATTATGTCTGAGCCCTATGATCTGATCATTATTGGCAGTGGCCCTGCAGGTTACGTCGCCGCCATTCGAGCCGCGCAGCTAGGCCTAAAAACTGCTGTGGTGGAAAGGGAGCACCTAGGCGGGATTTGCCTAAATTGGGGATGCATTCCAACAAAAACGCTTTTACGATCTGCTGAAATCTATCGGTTAGCAAAAGCTGGAATGGAGTTTGGGTTAACAGGGCAGCCGGGGTTTGATCTACATCGAATAATTGCACGCTCGCGCGAAACAGCGGCGCGCTTAAATGAAGGTGTTGGCTTTCTTATCAAGAAAAATAAGATTGATTTGATTTGGGGCCAAGCGCGCATCTTGGCTCCTGGTGAAATTAGCGTCGGGGAGACTACTAAATCTGCTATTCTACCTCAGGCGTCGCCGCCAAAAATTACAAAAGGAGCGGGGCGCTATAGTGCAAAAAATATTATGATCGCAACGGGTGCGCGACCACGCGTGTTAAACGGCATTGAGCCCGATGGCCATCTGATTTGGACTTATTTCGACGCCTTAAAACCAAGCGTGCTGCCAAAATCATTGCTAATTATTGGCGCGGGAGCGATTGGGGTTGAGTTCGCTTCTTTCTATCAGACTTTGGGCGTTGCTGTGACTTTAGTTGAGGTGGCGTCGCAGATCTTGCCCACGGAAGATCAGGAAATTGCCGCTTTGGCTCAAAAGGCGCTCGAAAAGCAGGGTATAATTATTAAACTAGAAAGTAGAGTGTCTAAAATCGAGAAAGAGACGGATTTTGTCAGCGCAACTATAAAATCTCCTCAAGGTTTATACGAGGCAATTGAGGCGGATCGGGTGTTGTCAGCTGTCGGTGTCGTTGCGAATGTTGAAAACCTTGGACTTGAAGAACTTGGCGTCGATTTAGCGCGGGGCATCATTCAGACCGACGGAACTGGTCGCACAAATATTTCAGGTCTCTATGCTGTTGGCGATGTGGCGGGGGGGCCAATGCTGGCGCATAAAGCTGCACATGAAGGTGTAATTTGCGTTGATATGATTGCCGGTATTGCGCGTGAGCCACTGGATAAAATGCGAATCCCTGGCTGTGTTTATGCCTATCCGCAGGTTGCCTCAGTTGGACTATCGGAAGAAAAGGCTAAAAAGCTGGGAATTAATATTCGGATTGGGCGTTTCCCATATCGGGCGAATGGAAAAGCTCTGGCCTTGGGCGAAGCTGAGGGGCTTGTAAAAACAATTTTTAATGCGCAAAGCGGTGCGTTGATCGGTGCGCATTTGATTGGCGCAGAAGCGACAGAACTCATACACGGCTTTCTGATTGCAATGAATCTTGAGACGACAGAACAAGAACTAATGGAAACTATTTTTCCGCATCCAACACTCTCCGAGACAATGCTCGAGAGCGTTTATGACGCTTTTGGTCGCGCGTTGCATATTTGAAGTAGGTTGACGAGGCTGTTGGAAAGATTAATTAATTATCAAATTGCGGGGACCATTATGTTGCGCAAAATACTTACCATATTGCTTTTATTTGTTCCTGGGTCGGCTTTTGCGATGATGAAGCCTGGTATGAGGGCGCCCGATTTTACGATTGAGGCAGCTCAGGGCGGGAAGGAATTTAAGTTTACGCTCAGCGAAGCGCTGAAGAAAGGACCGGTTGTTTTATATTTTTATCCCAAGTCTTTTACTAGTGTCTGTACCGTCGAAGCGCATGAATTTGCTGAAGCTATGGAGCAGTTTTCTGCAATGAATGCCCAGGTTATCGGTGTATCAGCAGATAAAATTGAAACTCAAAAAGAATTTTCGCTTAAAGAGTGCCGCAACAAATTTCCAGTCGGCGCTGACGAAAAACTTAAGCTCATAGAAGCATATGATGCGGCGTTTGAGGCGCCAATCGTTGGACGAATTTTTGCTGATCGGATTTCTTATGTTATTTCTTCTGATGGAAAAATTGCCTCAGCAATCAAAGACTCTGGCGCGCACCGGCATATTGAGAATGCGTTAGAAGTTGTCAAAAATTTACAAAAGGTACCAAGTTCTAATTAATGTCGCCCCAATTTTCTGGCCACTCCTGCTTTAACCTGCCGCCAAGCCGAACAGGGGAAATCATTGTTGCAAGGCCGTTTGCGGCAATTTCGACGCCCACGCCACATAGGGTCGCCTCGCCATTGGCCGGCTCATAACGCGCGCCGGGGGTTTTGCGGAGAAAACGTCTCAATGGCTCTTCTTTGTCCATGCCAATAATTGAATCGTAATCGCCGCTCATGCCGGCATCAGTTTGATAGGCGGTGCCGCCGGGTAAAATTTGCGCGTCAGCTGTTGGCGTATGTGTGTGCGTGCCGATTACGAGAGAGGCCCTGCCGTCTACAAAGTGACCCATGGCCATTTTTTCACTCGACGTTTCTGCATGCATATCAATAACGATGGCGTCGCAGCCAACGCCGAGAGGGCAGGCTCCAAGTTGGCTTTCAATAGCAGCAAAGGGATCATCGAGCGCGTCCATGAAGACGCGACCCATTGGGTTAATCACGAGTATTTGGTGGCCGCGCGCGCTAGTTAAAAGATTGGCGCCGCGTCCTGGCGTGCCCGCAGGATAGTTGATTGGTCGGAGTAGGCGGGGCTGACGTTCGATAAAGACAAGCGCCTCTCGCTGATCGAAAGCGTGGTTTCCAAGGGTAATGCAATCGACGCCGCATGAGAGCATTTCCTCGCAGATAGATTCTGTGATGCCGAAGCCTCCGGCTGCGTTTTCCCCATTGACGATAATAAAATCGAGCGTCCATTTTTCACGTAACTCTGGGACATAGCGGGCAATAGCGGCGCGTCCTGATCGACCCATGACGTCGCCGATAAAAAGTATGCGGAGAGCTGTTGGCAAGTCAGACATAAGGTTTATTAAACATAGATGGGCCTCTGCGCAAAAATCTCTTCAATCGGCGGCTCGGGTTCCAGGTTTTTCTAAAAGGAAAGTTGCAGAAAATCGTCAGCTTTCATAGGTCTGGCGCTTGGGTGTATCCTAGGATCGAAAGAAGCGCCAAAAGATGCCGCAAACTGCCCCCCGTCCGGTTCCTCAGACGCATGAAAATGCGCCAGTCTCTCCTTTTGTCATTTTTGAAGATGGGCGAGATGGCGGGCAGGCGTTGCTTTTTGATCAGCCGGAGGAAATCATCGTTGCATATACATGCGCAGAAGTATCTGCAGCCTTTGAGCGTATGGAGGCTGCGCAACGACGGGGAAGCTACCTGGCGGGGTATGCAAGTTATGAATTGGGCTATTGTCTTGAACCAAAATTCCATGGCCAGACCACGCCGCTTTCGCATATGCCATTGCTTAATTTTGGGGCCTTTAGAAAGCCGCAGCCTTGGAGCTTCAAACCTAGTCAAAGCGCTTCTACGCCGCAAATTATATTAACGCCTGCTTGGACGCAGACAGAATATTCGCATCGCTTCAAACAATGTCATGATTATATTTTTGCTGGTGATGTCTATCAGATCAACCTAACTTTTCCGCTTTATGGCCACTTCAAGGGTGATGCGCTCACGCTCTATCAAGGATTGCGACAACGCCAGCCTGTCGCTTATGGCGGCATAGTTGCGCTCGGGTCTGAAACGGTTGTCTCTCTCTCGCCTGAAGTTTTTTTTGAGTCTCAAGGGGCGCATATTCGCGCACGGCCTATGAAGGGGACGGCGCAACGGGGCGTCATGCCTCCAGAAGATATGGCGCGCGCTCAGCGATTGGTTGAAGATGAAAAGTCTCGCGCCGAAAATTTAATGATTGTTGATTTATTAAGAAACGACTTATCTCGGCTTGCTGTTCTGGGTTCGGTGAAAGTTACAGATCTTTTCACAATCCAAACGTATCCGACCTTGCATCAGATGACTTCTGGCATTGAGGCGCAATTGAGGGAAGATATTACTCTCGCAAAACTTTTTGCCGGGCTTTTCCCCTGTGGTTCAGTTACGGGGGCGCCAAAAATTCGCGCCATGGAAATCATTCGAGATCTTGAATGCGCGCCGCGGGGCGTTTATTGCGGCTCTATTGGCGTCATCACGCCGCAGGGCGATATGCGGTTCAATGTCGCTATTCGGACTTTAACGCTCATGGCGCAGGGTGAGTTAATTTGCAACGTTGGTTCCGCGATTGTTGCTGACTCTCGTGCAAGAGAAGAGTACGAAGAATGTTTGATAAAGGCGCGGTTCCTGACGGGTGCGACAATGATTTCGGCTTAATCGAGACATTGCTTTGGAACAAAAAAGATGGCTTTTTTTTGCTTAAGGCGCATCTCGACCGCCTCGCTCAGTCAGCGAGCATATTTGCTTTTAACTATCAAGTGGAACACGTTAATCTTGCATTGTCTACCGCAGTTGCTCATGAGCCTGGTGAAAATTTGCGAGTTAGAATTGTTGTATCCAAGTCTGGAGCTATTGAAACGAGCGTCAATGTCATAGAACCGATTGACCCCGCTACATGCTGGCGGGTCTTTTTAGCGAATGAGCGTTTTTCGTCTTCCAATCCTTTGCTGCGTCACAAGACAACGCGTCGATCAATTTATGAAGAACCTCTTGCGCAAGCAATCAGCCAGTATGGCGCGGATGAAGTTTTATTTTTAAACGAAAAGAATGAACTTTGCGAGGGCGCTAGGTGTAATCTATTTATTCCTCATGATGATCACCTCTTAACGCCGCCTCTATCAAGTGGACTGTTGCCGGGAACTCTCCGGGCGCATCTTCTTGCGCAGGGACGGGCAACAGAAATGCGGCTGACAAAAAACGATTTAAAAAAAGAATTCTATATGGGGAATGCCGTGAGAGGGCTGGTGCGTGCGCGCCTCATAGGCTGAATATTTTCTAAGTTTGTCCTGGTTTTAGTTTATAGAAAATATGTCTGCCAATTACATCCATTTTGGTTAGAGCGCGCGCCCAACGCGGCCTAACATAATTTGTGTGGTAATGTGTTGATCGTCCAACATCAGAAATATAAGTCCGTCCCTCCATAACCTCGTTGGCTACCCGAACAGCTGTAGCCCAGGCTGAGTGTTCTGTGATGCGGAGCGAACGCCCTTCGCAAGCGAAAGAAAATTGACAGGCTTTGTAGTGATGTCGATTTTGATAAACGACGCCACAGATTGATGATGGATAAAGGCCGCTGTTAACGCGGTTGAGCACAACCTGAGCGACGGCAGCCTGGCCTGTTTCGGTTTCACTGCGAGATTCAAAATATACAGCCTCTGCCAGGCACCGTTTCTCTCGATCTAGTTTTTCAGGCTTGATAAAAGCGCTGTAGGATTTTTGAGATCCTTTTTCTGGCGTAGAAAGCGCAAGGGTCGCTCTTGGGAAAGCGGAAACTTCAATTGGAGTTGAATCTGGCTGCGCCGGTGTAGATGAGCCCAAAGCGATAGCGCGAGAAATCTGAGGCGTAGCACCGTGTAGGGTCCGCTCATTCGTGAGGGCTGCGCTTACTTCTTGTCTATTTTCTGTGTAAGTTTGTGAGACTAATTTTTTATCAAAACTCTCCCTGGCCTCTCTTGGAGCCTCTGTCGGAGAGGTGGCGACTGCGCTTGTTTGCGCTGGAGAGGCGGCGGCGGTTGTTTTTTGTGTGGTCGATGGAATGGCTTCAGGAACCACAGTTTCGAAGATTTCGTCCCCGGGTAAGACAGCGCGCGGCGCAAGTGACATTTGCCCCAACCGCCCATTTGAACCTTCGATACTGAAAGTCAGCAGAGCGTCTTCATCTCCTTCATGAGTTGAGGAAGATTGAGATGCAAGATTTGGGTGAACGCTGATTGAGGGGTCGCCCTTATGCCTACGGTCGACTAAAGGGAATTCTTGCGCCTCTCCCTTTAGGTTCGTATGGGGCTCATTCTCTTCAAGCCCAATCTCTGCACGTTCATTCCCACTTAAACTAAGTTCAGCTTCTTTGATAAGCGGTTGGTTAAATTTTGCTTCGCTCAGCTCGCCAGTCGCGGCTGCGCTGAAATTAATTGTCTGCTGTTCTTCGAGAGCCCGAGTCGCTCGGATGCGCGCTGTAATTGGGGCGATATTCCAGTCGCTTGCGGAGTCCTGTCCAGCGTCAGCCGTAAATGAGACCAGTGCGCCTACGCCTATAGCCCAAGGCGCCAAGACGTTGAAAGCCCATGAGCGTTTTCCATGAGCGGCTCGACGTTTTTTCAACCGGGGACGCATGTCTAGACTCTTTACTCAACCAACGCGCGATGCGGCGATCGTTTTGGCTCTAAGACAAAAATGCCACAGCCGATGATAATGGCGGATTAGACTTTAAGATTTATTGACTGGTGCGTGAGGCTGCTGTGCCATAATGAGGCGCTTGCGCCTTGGTTTTCGATAAAGCGCTAAAACGACTGACCAATGAGATGCAAGGCAATTTCGCGGCCATGGGGTGAACGCCGATGTTCATAAAGAAAAATCCCCTGCCATGCGGCAAGGGTCGGTTTGGACTGTATCACTGGAATAGAAATTTGCGTCTGAGTTAACACAGCCCGAATATGCGCCGGCATATCATCAGCTCCTTCAGTGGAATGAAGGTAGTTCGTATTTTCTGGCGCAAGGCGGGCAAAAGCTGCTTCCAGATCTTTTAACACATTCTGATCGGCATTTTCAGTAATCAGAAGTGAAGCGGATGTATGTCTACAAAAAAGCGTTAACAGGCCTGTGTCTATTTTAGTTTTGTTAACAAATGCGATCGCTTTGGAGGTGATTTGATAGAAACCACGTCCCTTGGTTCTTATTTGCAATCGTTCTGTGACCTGTTGGAATGGCCGATCAATCTCCATGGCGGGCGCATCCCCCAAGAGCGGCTTGTGCGGCTGCTAGACGGGCGATTGGAACGCGAAAGGGTGAGCAAGAGATGTAATCGATGCCAATTTTTTCAAAAAAAGCGACTGAAGCTGGATCTCCGGCATGCTCACCGCAAACGCCTAGTACAACTTCAGGATTGGTCTTTTTTGCCCGTGCGCAGCCAAGGGCAATGAGCTCGCCCACGCCCTCTTGGTCAATTGTAATGAAAGGGTCGGCGGGCAATATACCGCTTTCAACATAGGCGCCGAGAAACGAGCCTGAGTCATCGCGTGAGATACCAAGAGTCGTCTGGGTGAGGTCGTTGGTGCCAAAGGAGAAAAAATCTGCTGAGGCGGCAATATCGCCAGCGCGCAATGCAGCACGGGGCAATTCGATCATTGTGCCAACATGATAGTTGGGGCGTATGCCGATTTCTTCCTCGACTTGCTTTGCGACACTGGCGATACGCGCTTTAACGGCATCAAGTTCTGCCTGAGCAAAAACCAATGGCGCCATGATTTCGAGTCTGACTGGCGCGCCAGTTTCAATACTTGCTTCAATGCTTGCTTCGAAAATAGCTCGTGCTTGCATGTCCACAATTTCAGGAAAGACAATGGCGAGCCTAACACCGCGAAATCCCAGCATTGGATTAAATTCAGAAAGCTGCATTGCTCGCCGGCGTAATTTCACAGGGTCTGCGCCCATGGCTTTGGCCACAGTTGCAATTTCGGAATCTGAGTGAGGTAAAAATTCGTGTAATGGTGGGTCAAGAAGGCGGATGGTTACGGGAGCGCCGGACATGATCTCAAATAAATTTTTGAAATCTTCGCGTTGTATGGGAAGAAGTTTCTCCAGCGCTGTGCGGCGACCCGCAGCGTCATCAGCAAGAATCATCTCCCGTACGGCGACGATACGTTCTCCTTCAAAGAACATATGTTCCGTTCGCGCCAATCCGATGCCTTCAGCGCCAAAACGTCGGGCTGCGCGCGCGTCAGAGGGCGTTTCGGCATTGGCGCGTACTCTCATGCGACGTTTAGCGTCGGCCCACTCAAGTAATATTGCAAATTCGCCGGTGAGTTCAGGGCGTTGCATTTTCACTTCACCCGCAAGTACTTGGCCAGTTGATCCATCGATCGTGATCCGTTCACCCTTGACGAAGCGCCGTCCCGCAACGGTGAAACTTTGATCTTCGTAATCAATTCGCACGGCGCCAGCCCCTGTCACACAGGGTTTCCCCATCCCGCGCGCGACAACCGCCGCATGAGAAGTCATGCCGCCTCGAGCGGTTAATACGCCCTCGGCCGCGTGCATACCGCCAATATCCTCAGGGCTTGTTTCTGTTCTAACGAGAATAATCTTGCGTCCTGCTGTCGCTAATGTCTCAGCTTCTTCGGGATCAAAGATAATTTCACCGAAAGCGGCACCAGGCGAAGCAGGTAAGCCAACAGCAAGAATTTCTCGATGCGCTGAGGGGTCAATGGTCGGATGAAGCAGTTGTTCTAGCGATGTTGGTTCAACCCGAAGAATGCTTTCATCTCTTGAGATGAGTTTTTCATTTGCCATATCAACAGCGATTTTAAGGGCTGCGCGGGCTGTTCTTTTGCCAGTTCGCGTTTGCAGCATCCATAATTTTCCGCGTTCGATGGTGAACTCCATATCTTGTACATCGCGATAATGGCGCTCCAATTTCTCAGCGTACGATTTGAATTCTGTAAAGATTGTCGGCATTGATGCTTCGAGTGAAATGGTTTCTCCCCGAGAAGCTCGGCTAGCCGCTTCAGTTAGCGGTTGTGGCGTGCGTAATCCTGCAACTACATCCTCGCCTTGAGCATTAATGAGATATTCACCATAAAGTTCCTTCACCCCATTTGAGGGATTTCGGGTAAAGGCGACGCCTGTAGCGGAGGCTGCGTCCATATTGCCAAATACCATGGCCTGAACTGTGACGGCAGTTCCCCAAGTTTCTGGAATATTATGCAAATGTCGGTAAACGCTTGCCCGATGATTCATCCATGAGGAAAATACGGCGCGAATAGCGCCCCATAATTGTTCGTGGGGTTCTTGTGGAAATGCTTTTCCGGATTCCTTAACAACAATATTTTTAAAGGAATCGACGATATTTCTCCAATCCTCAGCGTTTATTTGCGTATCGAGGGTGAGACCTTTGTCATCCTTAAAGTTTTCTAAAGCTTCTTCGAAGTGATGGTGTTCGACACCCAGCACAACGGAGGAATACATTTCAATAAAACGCCGATAACAATCCCAAGCGAAGCGTTCGTCCTTTGAAAATTTTGCAAGCCGGTCAACAGTTTCATCATTAAGACCGAGATTGAGAACTGTATCCATCATGCCAGGCATTGATGCGCGCGCGCCCGAGCGCACAGAAACGAGCAGCGGCCACTCTGGATCATCGAAGGCATGACCAGCATGTTTGCCAATTTTCTTTAAAGCAACATCAACCTCTGCTTCTAATGACTTTGGAAATTGGCGGTTATGCGCATAGAAATAGCCGCAGACTTCTGTGCTGAGTGTAAAGCCCGGCGGGACGGGTAAACCAAGTTTGGACATTTCAGCAAGATTAGCTCCCTTGCCACCCAAAAGATCTTTCATTGCGCCAGATCCGTCGGCTTGTCCTGCGCCGAAGCAATACACCCATTTTGTCATCTTGCGTCTTTTCCTGCTCAGTCTGTCTTATCGCTGAGGCGCGCTTTTGGGGCCATATTGGCACTATAGCACTTTCTGTCCTGGACAATCTTTGTTTGAGCGCTTCGTTGGCCGGAAAACTTTTGAATAGTCTTAAGACGTTGACAATTTTGATCTCCTTGGACTGAATCGCATGGGACAAAAGGTCCGATAAAGCTAGGTCTTTTTAGTCTGCAGATGGTGCGCCTGAGCGCGTTCTAGCGATATTCAGTCAGCTAATAGCTTATGTGGATTGTGCTTCTTCATTTCCTGGCGTTATTCAATAGATCACAGCCTCATTTTGCGCTTCACTCTGGCTTGACAGCGTCGCCGGCATAGCGCTTTTTCTGCCTTATCAAATCGGGTTTGCCGATTTTTCTGTCCTTCTAACTGAAAGCGACCCATGCATCGCTACCGATCGCATAATTGTGGAGAGCCCTCCGAAGCTCTCGTTGACAAAAACATCCGTCTTTCTGGCTGGTGCCATCGCATACGCGATCACGGCGGTGTGTTGTTTATCGATTTGAGGGACCATTACGGGCTGACGCAATGCGTAGTTGATCCAGATTCGGCGGCTTTTCCTCAGGCTGAAAAGTTACGTTCAGAATGGGTTGCGCGTATTGATGGGGTGGTCCGCCGGCGTCCGAGCGGCACTGAAAACGCCGAAATGTCAACTGGGCAGGTTGAGATTTATGTAATTGACATCGAGGTTCTTGGACGTGCGGATGAACTTCCCTTGCCCGTCTTTGGCGATCAGCAATATCCCGAAGATACGCGTCTTAAATATCGTTTCATCGATCTTCGCCGAGAAAAGCTGCACGCCAATATTATGCTGAGGGGAAAAATTATTGACTCCCTGAGGATGCGCATGAAGCAGGGTGGTTTTTTTGAATTTCAAACGCCAATCCTGACAGCTTCAAGTCCAGAAGGCGCGCGGGATTTTCTTGTGCCATCGCGTTTGCACCCAGGTAAATTTTATGCGCTGCCGCAAGCACCTCAGCAGTTCAAGCAATTATTGATGGTGGCGGGGTTTGATCGCTATTTTCAAATAGCGCCATGTTTTAGAGATGAGGATGCTCGCGCTGATCGCTCGCCAGGTGAGTTTTATCAATTAGACGTGGAGATGAGTTTCGTTACACAGGAAGACGTTTTTGAAGCAATTGAACCGGTCTTGCAGGGGTTATTTGAGGAATTTGCGGATGGAAAATCAGTCACTAAAAATTTCCCTCGGATTCCCTATCGCGAGGCGATGTTAAGATACGGCTCAGATAAGCCCGATCTACGTAATCCACTCATCATCGTTGATGTAAGTGACGAATTCGGTCGTGAGAATGTGAGCTTTAAGGCGTTTAAGGGAAAAACAGTACGGGCGATCCCAGCCCCAGGCGCCGCATCGCAGCCGCGTAGTTTTTTTGATAAATTAAATGAATGGGCCCGTAGCGAGGGTGCGCCTGGACTTGGTTATGTCGTTTTTGACGATGAAGGCGGCGCGCTAGTAGGACGTGGGCCGATCGCTAAGTTTATTCCAAGCGATGTGCTTGAGGTAATTGCGAAAAAAGCTGGCGTTAAAGCAGGCGACGCTTTATTTTTCTCTGCAGGTGAAGAACTTGCTGCAGCAAAACTTGCTGGTGCCGCGCGTTTGCGTGTTGGAACAGAATTGGGTGTATCAAAAACAAAAGTGTTTGAATTTTGCTGGATCGTTGATTTCCCGATGTATGAGTGGAATGAAGACGAGAAAAAAATTGATTTCTCTCATAATCCTTTCTCTATGCCGCAAGGCGGTATGGAAGCTTTAGAGGGGAGCGATCCTCTCAGTATTTTAGCCTTTCAATATGATATTGTTTGTAATGGCGTGGAATTGTCCTCAGGCGCAATCCGTAACCATCGGCCAGATATTATGAAAAAGGCGTTTGAAATCGCCGGTTATGGCGAAGAAGTTCTGATTGAGAAATTTGGTGGGATGTATCGAGCATTTCATTATGGCGCGCCGCCTCACGGCGGTATTGCGCCAGGGGTTGATCGGATCGTTATGCTGCTTGCCGAAGAAGAGAACTTGCGTGAGGTTACGCTCTTTCCAATGAACCAACGGGCTGAGGATCTACTGATGGGTGCGCCTTCAGAAGCCACAATGCGTCAGTTACGCGAATTGCATATCCGGTTGAACTTACCTGAAAAGACTTCAACATAAAATTTTAATACTCAACTTAAAAATAGATTAGCTAAGATGTTTTGGATTTAAGATGCTGTCCTAGGGAGCCGTAACAATGAAATGGGAAGAGTTAGAGCCTTCCAAAAATATTGAGGATCGTCGGGGAGAGGATAGCAGCGCACGCAGAGGTTCGCGAGCGGGCGCCGGAGGATTAGGGTTGGGAACGATGTTGTTGCTTGGCGCTGTAGGTTGGGCGCTAGGCATTAACCCTGCCGTTTTGATTGGCGGTGCGCAGATGCTTAATAATATGCGTGGCGGCGATAGCGGCGCAGTTGTTGAGCAACAAGTAAGCCGCTCCAGTACGCCGCCCAGCGACCAAATGGGATCTTTTGTCTCTAAAGTGATGGGCTCTAATGAGGATGTCTGGTCTCAAGTATTACCTCAACAAAAGGGTATTCGCTTTGAGGCGCCCAAGTTAGTTCTCTACAGCGGCTTCACGACATCACGCTGTGGCGCCGCACAACAGGCAATGGGACCATTCTATTGTCCGTTGGATCAACGCATTTATCTCGATACAGCTTTTTTCCGTGAGATGAATCAGAGATTTGGGGGCGGAGGAGACTTTGCTTATGCCTATGTGATCTCTCATGAAATGGGTCATCACATTGAAAATCTACTTGGTATATTGCCAAAAGTTCAGCAAGCTCAAGCCCGAGCGCGGTCACGGGCGGAGGCTAACAATCTTTCCGTTCGGGTCGAGCTAATGGCGGATTGTCTTGCGGGTGTCTGGGCGCATAACGGCAATAAAAGACAACGGTTCATTGAAGAGGGTGATATTGAAAAGGCTGTGGCTTCAGCTCAAGCAATCGGCGATGATCGATTGCAAAAAGCGCAGCAGGGTTTTGTTGTGCCGGATAGTTTTACTCATGGATCCGCCGCGCAGCGTACAGAGTGGTTGTTGAAGGGGATGCAGAGCGGGGCTATTGACGCCTGCTACACCTTCAGTCGCTAAGAATATCATAGACGTCGAGCGCGAGACGTTAGGCTTCTGCGCCTTAGTTTTTTTGCTAATGCATTAGGCTGACTGATATGGGCGTACTTTTTTACCATTACTGTTGTTGTGATTATGCCGGCTGTTTTGGAAAGGCTTGGAAACAGGCGTGTGAAGAGCGTATCTGGCTCGGCGTGAAGAATGTAGCTGTCAGCTGGGTCGCCAAAGCTTAGCAAGTCGCGCAATTCTTCGATTAATCCTCGTTCTAAACCAAATTCAGCAGATAAGATTAGTAGCCGCTCATAGCGTGTTCGCTCTACCGCTTCTTTAAAGCCTGCCTCAGGATCGAGATTTTCTACCAGAGCGCAGCCAGCTTCATCGGCGATTTTTGCAAGAAAATGATCAGGTGGCCCTACGAGCACGGCGTCAGCAATGACGCCGTTGACGCACCCTTCAATCAAAGAGCCAAAACAGCGTGCGACCGTCTCTCCCTTCAGGCTGCCTGAAGGCCAACGATAGGCAAGAAGGATAGCGCTCAACATTTCTAATTCCATAGCCGAAACTGACCATATGTGGAAATCTTAGATAGATAAGGAAAGCAATGGGGTGGAATCGTCGTCTTAGCCATTGCGCTGGGTCACATCATGCGGCACGATCTTAATATGACAGTCAGTCCATATCCGCGCGAACTGCTTTCAACGCAACAGATGGCTTTTGCTGATCGACTCACGATCGAAAGCGGTGTGCCAGGGTTGGATCTGATGGAGCAAGCGGCGGCTGAAATCGCCCAAGTTACAAGTCAGATCCTTCAAAAGACAAGTGGTCGACGAGTGCTCGTGTTATGCGGTCCGGGCAATAATGGAGGCGATGGCTATGCCGCTGCCCGCCGGCTCCGTGCGCAACGGTATAAGGTTAGGGTTGTTTCTGTAACACCTATCAGCGAGCTGAGGGGCGATGCTGCTAGCGCGGCGGCAAGTTGGCCTGGAGAGATTGGTTCTGCCTGGGATGCAGATTTTCAGGGCGTAGATCTTGTGATTGACGCTTTGTTTGGGACGGGGCTGACGCGGGATCTAGACCAAAGAACCGTTGCGCTTGTTGAGCGTCTTAACAAATGGCGTCGGGAAACAGGTCAAAATGTTGTTAGTGTGGATATTCCAAGTGGGGTTGATGGAACCACAGGCGGTATCCGCGGTGCTGCGGTAGAGGCTGATACCACGGTTACTTTTTTTCGAGTTAAGACCGGACATCTTCTCCTTCCGGGTCGCCTTTGTTGTGGCAAGCTTGTTTGTGCCCATATTGGCATTCGCGTTTCTGCATTAGCTTCTCTGGCTATTGATACATTTGTCAATGAAACAGAGCTGTGGCGACAGGCCCTTCCTACCCCCCAAATTGAAGGACATAAGTATTCGCGCGGCCACGCACTTGTTGTTTCTGGAGGCGCTTCTTTCACTGGCGCAGCAAGGCTTTCTGCTCTTGCGGCACTGCGTGCGGGCGCTGGACTAGTTACTTTGGCCAGTCCGTCAGATGCGCTTGTGGTGAATGCAAGCGCCTTAACTTCGGTCATGGTGCGGCCAGCTGATGGTTCGGTTGGTCTCTCAGACTTGCTCAGGGATGAACGCAAAAACTCTGTTGCTATTGGGCCAGGTCTAGGGGTTAGTGAAACAAGTCGACAGCAGGTTGAGGTAGTCCTAGGTCCTAGCGACCATTTTCGCGCCTGTGTGTTAGACGCTGACGCCTTAACAAGTTTTGTTGATGATCCAGAAAGATTATGGCGTGCAACACGGGCTGCGCCAGGACCTGTAGTCATGACCCCACATGGGGGGGAGTTTTCCCGGTTGTTTGCGGTCCTAACCAACACGCAAATTCATTTATCAAAATTAGAGAAAGCACGCGCCGCAGCTAAATTGAGCGGAGCCATTATTATCTATAAGGGGCCGGATACAGTCATTGCTGCGCCAGATGGTCGCGCCTCAATTCTTCCTTGGGCATCCCCTTGGCTTGCAACCGCAGGATCGGGAGATGTGTTGACAGGCATTGTTGCAGGTTTGTTGGCGCAACGGATGGAGTCCTTTCTAGCAGCAAATTGCGCTGTCTGGATCCATGCGCGGGCGGCTGAAATTTTTGGTCCTGGATTAATCGCCGATGATATTATTCAGATGCTTCCAGTCGTGTGGAAAGAGCTTCATCAAATCATGCCAGGCGGCATCTAAGCTCGGAACTTTTCCCAAGAGTATTGTCTACATACTTTGCGTTATGAGCTCTAATTTAATATGTAGCGGTCCTATCAAACTCTTAAGACACGGCGCCTTCAAGCCTCTACCTCTTAGCGTCGTTTTTTTGTAATAATTTTATGTATGGATTTAAGCGCGAGTTTTTCCTCGCAGTAAGGGCCTTTGATGAAATCGCACGAAAAATTACTTTTAGAAAATAAAGCCTGGGCTGAAGAGATCCGCCACCGTGAGCCCGACTATTTTGAACGATTGGCAGCAGATCAAAAGCCAAAGTTTTTATGGATTGGCTGTTCGGATAGTCGTGTTCCTGCAGATATTATCGTTAACGCAGAACCAGGAGAGATATTTGCTCATCGCAACATTGCCAATCAGGTTATTGCAACAGATTTTAATTGTTTAAGCGTTATCCAGTATGCTGTTCAGGTGCTAAGAGTAGAGCATGTCATAGTTTGTGGCCACTATAATTGCGGAGGCGTAAGGGCGTCGCTTTCTCCCCAATCTCCTGATCTTTCATTATTGAATAAATGGCTAATGCATTTAAAAGATATTTATCGCATGCATCGACATGAGATAGATGCAATTGAATCAATCAAAGATAAGGCTGATCGTTTAGTGGAATTAAATGTCATCGAGCAGGTTCGGCGTCTATCGCATCTATCAATTGTCCAAACGGCTTGGGCTACCTATCAAGCACCCATGTTACACGGATGGGTCTATGCTTTAGATGACGGTATTTTACAGCAACTGATTACTCTGCCTGCGAATAGCGATATTGATGTGATTTATCAACAGCTTGAGACGCCAGCGTAATTTAGGCTTAGAATTGGTCAATTAGCGCCCATGGAGTAGATTTCTTGAGTAGGCAAAATTTAAATTACTACCTAGTCCATATGAATAACGATTTAGCAGCTGGTCTCGTTGTGTTTCTTGTCGCTTTGCCCCTGTGCCTTGGTATTGCCGTTGCCTCTGGCGCGCCACCTTTTGCAGGGGTTATTTCTGGGATTATTGGCGGATTAATTGTTGCGAGCTTCAGCGGCTCGCAACTCAGCGTCTCAGGGCCCGCAGCAGGTCTGACAGTGATTGTCGCGACAGCTGTAGATAAATTTGGCTTCGAAGGGTTGCTTTTCTGTGTCGCAATCTCCGGATTAATTCAAATTGTAATGGGATTTTTACGTGCTGGAATTATTGGAGCGTATTTTCCTGCGGCAGTTATTAAGGGGATGCTCGCTGCAATTGGGCTGATACTTATTATGAAGCAATTGCCACACGCAGTAGGATATGATGCGGATGCTGATAGCGACCTTTCTTTTCTGGAAGATGATAGCCATACCACTTTATCTTTTCTGTTTTCATCTCTAAACGCTATTTCGTTTGGTGCGACAATCGTTTCTTGTGCATCCCTGGCAATTTTATTAATTTGGGAGACTTCTTGGATTAAGAAAAAATCTCATGTTTCATTAATACCTGGACCTTTAATTGCCGTCATCTTCGGGCTTCTCTACAATACTCTAGCAAAGCTCTACTACCCGTCATTAGCGATCGCAGACCAGCATCTTGTTTCTCTGCCAGAAATATTTGGGCCAGTAGATTTTTATCAACAAATTCATTTTCCAAGTTTTAGTCACTTGTCAGATGTGCATATTTATGTAGCCGCAGCAGCCTTGGCGCTTATTGGAAGCCTGGAAACACTGCTTAGTCTTGAGGCTGTAGATAAATTAGATCCGCTTAAGCGCACAGCTCCTACAAGTCAGGAGCTTATTGCTCAAGGAATGGGAAATTTTATAAGCGGCCTAATTGGCGGATTGCCAATTACCGCTGTTATTGTCAGAAGTTCTGCAAATATAAATGCAGGGGCGCGAACAAAGCTTGCGGCAATCTTTCATGGCGTCTTGCTTTTGCTCAGCGTTATGTTTTGTGCCAGTATCTTAAACAA
>RFXM01000031.1 GCA_009921565.1 Methylocystaceae bacterium
TCGGCATGATCATGCCGATCAAGAACAGAATCATCCTGGGCGAGAAAGCGGGGCTCTAGTTTCAAAATACGCTCAAGATCAAATGCATTTTGATCCAATAGAACGTTGAGAGGGAGGTCCGCTCTTACTGATCGATGCAAAGTCGCATAAGGATTTATGCCTCGTATACGCGCCTCTACTTCGCTCAACTCAGCGCGCGTCACAAGATCAACCTTATTTAAAACAATGACGTCGGCAAATGCGATTTGTGACTTTGCTTCAGGTGCATCTTTCAATCTTTCGCTAAGAAATTTAGCGTCAGCGAGCGTTACAACTGCATCCAACCGAGCGGCGTCCTTTACATCTGCATCAACGAAGAAGGTTTGAGCGACTGGCGCTGGATCCGCAAGACCAGTAGTTTCAACAATGATTGCGTCAAATTTACCTCGCCGCCGCATCAGGCCTTCAATAATTCTAATTAAATCTCCGCGCACAGTACAGCAGATGCACCCATTATTCATTTCGAAGATTTCTTCATCTGCGCCAACGACTAAATCATTATCAATGCCAATTTCGCCAAACTCATTTACAATGACAGCGTAACGACGCCCGTGAGGCTCGCTTAGAATACGATTGAGTAGTGTCGTTTTTCCTGCGCCCAAATAGCCCGTGATTACCGTAACAGGAATTTTATTGCTCAAGGCTTACTCCTATTCGTTTTCTCAAGTCCAAGCTTATTATGAGTCATGGCTTTAAGGCCCTGACTATTTCTTTAACATTGTGGCGCATCATTTCCAGGTAGGTTGCCCCATCACCTTTTGCACCCGTCAGACTATCAGAGTAAAGCGTACCGCCAAGACGAACGTTGGTCTCGACAGAAATTCTCTTCGCCAGTCTGGGATCGGCGACATTTTCTAAAAACACAGCCTTAACTTTTTGGGCCCTAGCAGCATCGATGATCCGCGCGATGTCTCTCGCGCTCGCTTCGGCCTCAGTGGATACGCCCTGAGGGGCTAGAAAGGCAACGCCATAGCGGGCTGAAAAATATCCAAAAGCATCGTGAGTAGAAACAACTCGACGATCACCTAAAGGGATCTTCGTCAAAGATTCAATGATTTCATTATCTAATTTCGATAATTTCTCAATATATAATTGACTATTTTTTTGATAGTCAGCGCCGTTTTTCGGATCAACTGCTTTCAGGGCCCGACAAATTTCTTGTATGTAAATTTTGACATTATTTACATCCTGCCAGACGTGGGGATCAATCTCCCCCTGACTCTGCCGCGCCTTAATCTCACTGCTTAAGTCTACGACAGCGCCTTTGCTTTTTGTTGCGTTAATCAATCTCGATAACCATCCCTCAAAACCTAATCCATTTATAAAAATTATTTCTGCTTGGGTAATTTTTCGGGCGTCTGCAGGGCTAGGTTGATAGACATGCGCATCTTCTTCAGGGCCAACAATCATAGTCACGCCAACATGATCCCCACCCACCTGCTGGACTAAGTCGCCGATAATGGAAAAACTCGCTACAGCAGAAATTTTTTTTGTCTCTGCTTGCGTTGGAGAAGTTAGGGACGCTACGATAATGAAAAATAAAAAATAACCACAATAAAAGCTGAGCTGGAAGCGCATAATTCATCCTTCTAGATGGCTACTAGGCCGTCGTAATCGTAGAATACCTCCGGCGCGACCAAAGAAAAGCGAGGCGAAATAGCAAATTCCGGCAATGAGAATGATTGCTGGCCCGGTTGGCGCACCAGTTTCATTAGAAAATACGAGGCCGGCATAGGCGCTAACAACACCAATGGCCGCAGCTAGCGGCAAAACAACCACAAGCTGAGAGCTCCACAACCGCGCCGCCGCTGCGGGCAACATGATTAAGCCAACCGCCATTAACGTCCCTAAAGCATGAAATCCTGCAACAAGATTAAGCACGACAAGCGCAAGAAATAAAAATGGGACAATTGCGCTGATCCTGGTGGTCTGACGGAGAAAAATAGGATCCAACGTGTCTATCACAAATGCCCGATAGAAAAGCGCTAAGGCGAGGAGGGTAAAAGTGCTGACGCCCACAAGCATAAAAAGCGCAGAGTTATCGAGACCAATGACAGAACCAAATAAAATATGCAGTAAATCAACATTCGAACCGCGCATTGACACAAGCGTGACGCCCAGAGATAAGGAAACAAGATAAAAAGCAGCAAGCGAGGCATCTTCGCGCAAGGTTGTAAAACGAGCTGCTAAACCAGTTGCGAATGCGATGATGAGACCTGCAATAAGTCCGCCAAGCGTCATTGCCGGCAAGGATAACCCAGCAATCAGATAACCAACAGCCGCTCCAGGTAAAATAGCATGGGAAAGCGCGTCCCCCGCCAATGACATACGACGTAAAATCAAAAAAACGCCTAAAGGCGCGCCTGACATTGCAAGCGCCACAGAGCCTACGAGCGCTCGACGCATAAATTCATATTCCACAAAGGGCGCGATAAAGACATCAGTGATCATGGACGATCGCTTCATCTAATAAACATTCTCGCGCATCTGCATCATAGGCTTCTGACATTGCGCGCGCTTTTTGCAGATTTTCTTTAGTTAAAACTTCTTGCGTCGATCCCCAAGCGATACAGTGTCGGGCAAGCAACAATGTCTGCGCAAAGACGCGTCGCGCGAGCTCTAAGTCATGCAATACTGTAATGACTATACGACCCTCGGCGCACCATTGAACGATTAGATTCAACAAATGCTCTGTTGTCGCCTCATCAATCGCTCCAAAGGGCTCATCAAGTAAAATGACAGGCTCATTCTGCATTATTAGCCGAGCGAACAAAACACGCTGCATCTGGCCGCCCGAGAGGGTCGCGATCGGCCGATGCTCCAGACCTGAAAGCCCTACACGGTGAATCGCCCGCTCAACGCCGTCACATTCTCCGGCGGTTAGTCCGCCAAAAAGACCGATGCGACGCAAAGCGCCCAAAGCAATGAAATCTTTCACATCAATTGGAAAACTGCGGTCAATTTCGATGAGCTGGGGCAAATATGCGATGGCGCGAGGGTCTGGAGAGTCATAGTCAATACGCCCGCCGATCGGCGTCAACAGTCCAGCTAGCGCTTTCAACAAAGTGGATTTTCCAGCGCCATTTGGGCCGCACACCGCTAGCGCCGTCCCCGGGGCGATTGTTCCGTTCAGGTGATGAACCGCCGGTCGTCGCTCATATCCAAGCGTGAGGTTGACCAGCTCGATCCCCCGACGCTTTTTATTTGGGTGAATCAAGTGAGCGCCCAATAGAAGCTGGCCCACAAACCGCCTATTATAAACGTCAACATAAGGATCCGATCGCTACTCGACCGACACAACACGCTAATGGCCCGGATAGTTGGAGCCGTCTTTGAGGTCCTATCCTTGATGAAATGACCCACCTGCTGAACTTCAGAGAAGTTTTGTTTCCTCATAATAATGTTATAATGTAACGGCCGTTAATAACAAGACGCTTCGAAAAAGCCCGTCACCCTTGAGACAACACGCCCCGCGAAAGCTTCAAAAAAGCGCCAAATCAGCCGTGGACAGGTTTTTCGTGCAAGTTCTCGTTCGTGACAATAATGTCGATCAGGCTCTGAAGGCTCTCAAAAAGAAGATGCAGCGTGAAGGCATTTTTCGTGAAATGAAACTGCGCGGACATTACGAGAAACCTTCTGAGAAGCGCGCGCGTGAGAAAGCGGAGGCAGTCCGTCGCGCCCGTAAGCTCGCCCGCAAAAAATTGCAACGCGAAGGCTTGCTGCCAATAAAGACGAAGATTATTGCGCGCTAAATTGCCTATCCTCTAGAATTTCCTCTTATAGCGCATATTTTGTTAACGTTGACGCGGCAAATATTCTGACCGCTACCGGGACGACTCCCGAAATCTGCTCAAGAGGATCTGACGGCATGGGTCTCGACCATGCGGCGACGCCATCTCGCCCGCGTTTCTGTAAAAACTCTGCTATCTCCTTGGCAGCGTCGCTAATGGCCGCCCTTGCGCTTGCTGGCTGCGAAACGGCCATGGGCATAAGGCCGCCTGGGCGGGGCATAGCTGAAATTTCTGACACAGATCCTAAAGCCGCGGCGACGAATATTGACTCCCTTACCGAAGTCATCAAACGCAATCCTTCAAGCGCTGAAGCCTATAACACGCGCGGCGCGGCATACGCCCGTGTTGGTAGATTTTCTGAAGCGATCGTTGATTTTACAGAAGCCGCAAAACTCGATCCAAACAGCGCGGCGGCCTACACCAATCGCGCCTTGGCAGAGCGACAAATGGGGCATAATGATACGGCGCGCGCTGATTTCGATCGGGCTATCGCCGCAAATCCTAATCATGCCCCCGCTTATGTCGGTCGTGCGAATCTTTTGCGAGCCCAAGGCAATCTTGACCAGGCGCTAGCTGATCTCGATACGGCGATCCGGATCAATCCAGAAAGCGCTCAAGCTTTTCATTCCCGCGGGCTCATCTATCAAAAACGTAACGACTACACCCGAGCTGTCACAGACTTCGATAACGCAATTGACCGAGATCCCTTTGTCTTTGCTCCCTACCAGGCGCGTGGAGAGAGTCTTGTTGCGATCGGAAAGTATGACAAAGCCATCGAAGATTTTAATGCAGCCTTAAACGTCAATAATAAAAGCGCGCAAGCTTGGGCTTGGCTTGGGCTAGCTTATGAAAAAACAGGAAATAAGCAAAAATCTCAAGAATGCTACCAACGCGCGACCCAACTGGACTCGAGTCAACCCATCCCACCTCGCGTTGGTGCGCACGGCTAAGTAACGCCTGCCGCTTCCCCTTGCGCCTTGCCCAGTTTTACGGCAATCCATGCGCTAGATACTCATGGACCAAGGCGGTTCGTCATCGGTCGTCGATTGGCCGCGGCTCATAGCTTTCGTCTTGAAATATTAAGCTTGTTTTCACAACTCTCCATGCCTTGCAGTAACCGCTCTTTCGCAAAGTATTTTGAGTTAATGCACATATCTCTGGGGGAACTCGTTTCTTAATGGCTCGCGACGTCTCCGACACAACCCCCATAACTTCCCGCGCAGCGCTCGTTTCATGGTTCGAAGCGGGCTGTAAAAGTGAAACAGCGCAACTCCATCTCGGCACAGAGCACGAAAAAATTCCGTTTTATGGGGCCATGCACACGCCTGTGCCCTATCAAAAAAACGATGGTCGCGGCGGCATTCAGCAATTACTCGAGGGCATGCAAGCGGCGCTTGGCTGGGAACCAATCCTCGATCGGGATTTTCTGATCGGCCTCACGGACCCAAAGGGCGGCGGCGCGCTTTCACTTGAACCGGGCGGGCAATTTGAACTTTCTGGCGCGCCTTTGCTCGATGTTCACGCCACTTCAGAGGAACTCAATGTCCACTTCAACGCCCTTGCAGCTGTGGCGAAGCCCTTGGACATAAAGTTTCTTGACCTCGGCGCAAGCCCCAAATGGAGCCGCGCGGAAACACCGATCATGCCCAAGCAACGTTATGGAATTATGTCACGTTACATGCCGAAAGTTGGCGCACTTGGCCTTGATATGATGTTTCGCACGGCCACTATCCAAGTCAATCTAGATTTTATATCAGAAGCGGATATGGTTGAAAAACTGCGCGTTGGCCTCGCTCTTCAGCCGGTTATTACTGCTTTATTTGCTAATTCCCCATTTCTTGACGGCATTCCAACTGGCCGCCTGTCTCAACGTTCTTGGATCTGGCGCGATACTGATGCAGATCGAACTGGAATGCTGCCCTTTGCTTTTGAGCAAGGTTTCGGATTTGAGCAATATGTCGATTATGCGCTCAATGTGCCGATGTATTTTGTTAAACGCGGCGATATTTATCATGATGTGGCAGGTTCTAATTTCAGAGATCTGCTCGCTGGTCATTTACCGCAATTACCTGGCGTTCAAGCGACCCTCTCTGACTGGGCAAATCATCTATCAACAATTTTTCCCGAAGTCCGACTAAAAACATACCTTGAAATGCGCGGCGCTGATAGCGGGCCACGAAGCCACATGACAGCGTTACCGGCAATTTTTGCAGGCCTTTATTATGATCGTCAGGCGCTTGATGAAGCGCGTCAATTGACCAAAAACTGGTCGACTGAGATGCGGGAGAAGCTCAGGCAAGATGCGCCAATCCAAGCGCTAGAAGCCGAGATCGATCAGCGTAAGATCAGAGATATCGCCAAGGATCTTCTCGTGATAGCTAGCAATGGCCTCAAGCGCCGAGCGAAGTTCGACAAAAAGGGACGTGATGAACGCGTTTATCTCGCGCCCATTGAAGAAATTATCGAAACTGGAAAAACTTTAGCTGAAAGGAGACTCGAGGACTTTAAGGGTCCATGGCATGGCTCTATTGACCCAACTTTTGTTGATTGCGTCTTACCGATCTAAACTGAAAAAGCCGTTAGCGCGGTAGAATTTCATTCAGCAACGCAAAGGGGGCAAGCAATTGGAGCTGTGAGCCCGCAGCAGCCGTTTGGTACAATCCCTTTTGATCTGGGGCATAGGCTAAAGGCGCTCCAGAACTGCGCGGCAAATTATTAACCCGGACATGTCCGCCAACGCGAACGCAATTGCTGGATCCAGACACGGCAACGTAATCTGCGCCATAACGCGCGCAATTGGATGCATTTTCAGCCTGGGCGGGTGTTGAGACGGCCGCAATGGCGATCAGTCCGAACACGTATGCTGCTTCCCAAGCGGTGGTAAAGAAGCCAGGGGGTTTTGGTGTCTGCATTTACGTCGTCTCCGCGCCTTTTGAGATATTAGCCTGGCCTATGAGCCAAGCCTGCTTCCCTCTCATAGGGCTGTCTACCCTTCGAAGCGACTGCTGACGAGTATTGCGTCAGGGCGAATAGGCCGCCGCTTCCTTTAACTACCCACACTTAAAACAAACATCATGGCAGGATCGTGTCGCTTTTACCCCGTGCTCAACAAAGACGGCGATAAACCTTGTCAAAATCTTAATTTCACCCCCAGGATAGCTTTAGTTCGCGTTCCCCCAGTCTCCTAAAGCCGCCTGAACAATTGTCAACGCAGCAACCGCGGCAGTATCAGCGCGCAAAATGCGCGGACCCAAAGAGAGACGAACGACATTGGGATAGCTGAGGATCAACTGCCTTTCCTGGTCATCAAAACCGCCCTCAGGTCCAATAATAAGACTCACGCTGGCGGCATAATGACCTGATAAGCTCTTAAAAGGATTACCTGTGTTAGCCTTCTCATCACAAAAAACGAACAATGTCTGCGGCGGTGAGGCCTCCAGAAAAACAGGCAAAGAAACAGGCGAGAAAAGTTCCGGCACCGCCAGCACCCCACACTGCTCTGCCGCCTCGATAATATTGGCCCGCAAACGATCCATGTTCACTTTTCGGATCTGGGTGTAGCTGGTAATTATCGGACGTAAACATCCTACGCCCATTTCTGTGGCTTTTTGGACCATATAGTCCAGACGGGCCTGTTTAATCGGCGCAAAACAGTAATCAAGGCTGGGTCGTTGTGACTGCTCACGCAACTGCGCAAGGACTTCAAAATGCGCTTTACGTTTGCCCTCAAGCCGCAGGATGGCGCGAAATTCGCCGTCTTGTCCGTTGAAGATATGAACGCTTGCGCCAGTTCGTAGACGAAGCACATTAAGTAAATAATTGAGCGATTCGGCGGGAACTGCGACCACTTGGCCCGCGGCCAAGCCGGTAGAGACAAAAAGGCGCTGCGCCCGGTGATCATATTCTGACAAAATTTTCTCTCATCTCAGCTAATATATCCGTCAAGAACCCCTCTCGCCATGAAGCAGCCGTTTTGTTGCGAACAAACTGCGAGACAATCTCATCAACCAGCAAGCATCATCAATGGCGCAGATTTTAATCAGATGGAATTTGGCATGAACCCTGGCGCCTTTCTCTTTTCGCGCCTGCTTTTTAGCTTGGCCGTCGTAACTTTAATACTGGCCGCAGACGGCGCTCAGGCGCAGCAGCCGCAACAACAACAAGCCTGCGCCGAGGACTTTCAAAAGCTAACGCAAAAACGCATGGCTGCAATTGAAAAGCTTAATGCTCTGGGCAAAGCCGGGAAAGGCAAGATGGACCCTATGGCTGCCTGCCCTGTCGCAAAAGCGCTAGGCGGCGTTGAGACAGAAATGCTGAATTATATGACGAAAAACAAAGAATGGTGCAACATTCCGGAAAATGTAATTGAAGGCTTTAAGGATGCGCGAACAAAATCACAAGGCTTTGCAAAACAAGCATGTGATGTCGCCGCGAAAATGAAGAAAATGCAAGAAGAGGGAGCCGCGGGCGGAGGCATGGGCGCGCCCCCACGCTTACCATCAGGCCCGCTGTAAGCATGGATCCTGGTCGGCAAGATGAGGCAATGCTTCCCGACGCGCACGCCGCGCATCCAATCTGGCGCTATGCGCCACAGATCGCTCGACCCTATGTTCAACTCGCGCGGTTAGATCGCCCCATCGGGTGGTGGCTCTTATTATTGCCATGCTGGCAAGGCAGCCTGCTCGCTTGCTCAGCAGAACGCCTAACGCCAAACTATTTTCATTTATTCCTTTTTTTCATTGGCGCTATAGTGATGCGCGGCGCAGGGTCGACATATAATGATTACGTTGATCGTGAAATCGACGCAAGGGTTAAGCGCACAAAGAAACGTCCCCTAGCCTGCGGTGCAATCAAGCCGCGAGCGGCGTTGATCTTCATGATCGCGCAATGCTTCATTGGACTTGGCGTTCTTTTGTTTTTTAATCCTCTTACCATCGCTCTTGCGATGATTTCACCTTTCATTGTCCTAATCTATCCTTACGCGAAAAGAGTAACCTCTTGGCCGCAAGCGATTTTAGGAACAGCTTTTGCGTCAGGCGCACTACTTGGCTGGACAGCAGAAACAAACACTCTCACTCCAGCAGCCCTATCTCTTTATTTATCCGCCATCCTTTGGACAATCGGATACGACACGATCTACGCGCTACAGGATGTGCAGGATGATATTGCAATTGGGGTTAAATCAACGGCTCGGTTATTTGGAAAAAACGTACGAATGGCCGTCGGCGTTATTTACGCCAGCTCATCAATTTTTGCAGCAATAGCTGCGCTCCTGTCAGGCGCAGGCCTCTTTACCATAGTCGGAATCGCAGGATTTTCTCTTCACCTCATTTGGCAAACTTATCAAACAAGCGAAGAAATTTCCGCTGAAAAGGCCTTATCTCTCTTTCGCTCTAACCGCGATGCCGGTCTATTGCTTTGCTTAGGATTTTTCATTCAAAGCATCATAAATAGTCTTTGATAACAAGCTAAGTCGCCGATGTTAAAAACGACGTCCAGGCGGCGCGGGAGAGCAAGTCATGATCAGAATTGAGTCTCCGTTGTTATAGCGCATCTCTCCTCGCGTGATATCAAGCTGATTATCAAGGCGGCGGGACTCGCATTTTGCAGCCATAGTCTCAAGGCAGATGCGCTCTACGCCAAAAGCGATCTTGCCGTCGTCAACGTGCATTCGGTAGACAACTTTTTCTTTGCGTCCATGTTGATCTGGGCCTGAGAGATAGCTTTCTCCCTCGTGAAACTCTTCCGCAACGCCATCTCGCCACATCAACTGCATAAAGTTTCGGCTTGTATCAATATCAACCATGGCGCCTTGATTGGCCCGAGCGCAGTCAAGATGGATCTCCTCTGCAGATAGAACAGAAGGTAGCCAAAAAAAGTTACTCAACACAACAGCGGTAGAAAACCTACTTAGCATTTGAAACGCTAAGTATTCGGACATACTCATTTATCCAATTCTTTTTTCTGATCCAAACAGGATTCTAGTTCGGGACGATTAAGTTCCCAGAAGGACGCTCCGCACAAGGCTTGATAACGACTACTGTTAAAAAAAGACCAAAGATTATAAGATCCAAGAATAAGCGCGACGATAAGCGCGATCTTTAATATGTTATTGATATCTTTGTAGGGATCTGATGACGCCATATTCGCCTCTGAGTCTGATAAGTTATAGTTGAGGCGCTTGACGCGGACGTCAACGGCGATCCGCTCATAAAATGCCGGCGTAGACATACGCCGCGACAAAACTGGTCCCCACCCGTCCTTCCGTTGACGCCATGACTGCGATAAAGCCTGTACGAGACTTAGGGGCTGGATAGCCGCTGCTTCCATCAAAACAACTGGCGCCCGACACTTTGGCCTTAGAAAACTTTGTAGCGTCAGAAAAGCAACCGGCTAATATGGCGGTGCGCCGCTCAGGAAGGGAATAAGAATGTCCGAGGTTGTTGAAAAATTACCTGCACGCGAGGGCATGGATTATGATGTCGTTATTGTTGGCGCTGGCCCCGCGGGCCTCTCCGCAGCAATCCGGCTAAAACAAAATTCGCCCGATCTTTCTGTCGTTGTTATTGAGAAAGGATCCGAGCCAGGGGCGCATATTCTTTCTGGCGCTGTCATCGACCCCATCGGTCTCGATCAACTCCTCCCCGAGTGGCGTAAGAATCCACACGCGCCTTTGAAGACCCAAGTTGTAGATGACCAATTTATCGTTCTTACTGAAAATGACGCGTGGCGGATCCCAAATTTTCTAATGCCCAAGCTGATGAATAATCATGGCAATTTCATCGGCTCGCTTGGCAATGTTGTTCGCTTTCTAGCAAGCGAGGCAGAAAATCTCGGGGTTGAAATCTATCCTGGATTTGCAGGATCCGAAATTCTTTACGGAGCGCAAGGACAGGTTGTTGGCGTTGCAACGGGCGACATGGGTCTCGATCGCACAGGGGCGCCCAAGGACAATTTTACGCGCGGCATGGAATTACGCGGCAAATATACCCTATTTGCAGAAGGCGCACGCGGCTCTCTCTCAAAAGAGATCATTGCAAAATATGATCTAGCAAAAAATTCCGAGCCACAAAAATATGGCATCGGCTTTAAAGAGCTTTGGCGCATTCCAAAAGAAAAACACAAGGCCGGGCTCGTTCAGCATTCCTTTGGCTGGCCGCTGAGCGCAGATACGGGCGGCGGTTCTTTCCTCTACCATTTTGACGAAGATCTGGTCTCAATCGGCTTTGTTGTGCACTTAAATTATCCAAACCCGACACTGTCGCCATTTGATGAGTTTCAGCGTTTTAAGGCGCACCCAAAAATAGCGCCTTCCTTAGAAGGTGGGGAACGGCTCTCCTACGGCGCGCGCGCCCTCACAGAGGGCGGCTGGCAGAGCGTGCCAAAATTATGCTTCCCTGGCGGCGCCTTGATTGGATGCGCAGCTGGCTTTGTGAATGTGCCGCGCATCAAGGGCTCGCATAACGCAATACTTTCCGGCATTCTTGCCGCTGACAAACTGATCGAGGCGATCTGCGCAGGACGCGCGCATGATGAGCTTCTCTCTTACAATGCGTGCTGGCGCGACTCAGAAATTGGTCGGGATCTCAAACCTGTAAGAAACGTTAAACCATTATGGTCAAAATACGGTACCTATATTGGCGCACCGCTTTTTGGCCTTGATATGTGGACCAATGCTCTTTTTGGCTTTTCTTTCTTCGGCACGCTAGCGCACGGAAAACCTGACCACGCGGCAACAAAGCCGCTAGCGGCGGTCAAGCCCTTAACCTATGCAAAAATCTCGACAAAACCCGCCTTCGATAAATTATCCTCAGTTTTTGTTTCAAATACAAATCATGAGGAAGACCAGCCTGTTCACTTAAAATTGTCAGACGCAACTATTCCTATCAAAAACAATCTGCCGGTTTATGGCGAACCCGCGCGTCTTTACTGTCCAGCAGGCGTTTATGAAGTCGTCTATCAAGATGAAGCGACACAAAAGGATCCACGCTTTGTCATCAATGCTCAAAATTGCGTTCACTGCAAAACATGCGACATTAAAGATCCAGCGCAAAACATATTGTGGACGCCGCCCGAGGGCGGCGGTGGACCAAATTATCCTAACATGTAAGTTAAAATTAACGGAGAGCGGACCACTGTCTTAGACCCGCTCTCCGTTAGGCGACGTATGAATGAAGCGCCTCATCTCTAAATTGAAACTCACACAACATGTTCTTTACTGCTTCAAAGATATTTGAGTTTCTTTTTGCGCCGCTAGATCTTTTCATATTTCTTGTTTTAACCGGCGCTTTTCTTCTCTACACATCTTTTTCTAATCTTGGACGACGCCTGTGTCTGACGGGCGGCGTGATGCTTTTGCTGATGGCTTTTGGTCCGCTGGGCGGCCTCATCGCCATGCCGCTAGAGACACGCTTTTTTCCGCCCGGAGAAAACATTTCAGCGCCTGATGGCATTATTATTCTTGGTGGATCTATTGATGAAAAGCTCAGTCAAAAAATTGGGCGTCCCGTCTTTATTGACTCCGCAGCAGAGAGACTGACTGCGCTCATCACGCTTAAACGCCTGTATCCATCAGCGCGTGTCATATTTACCGGCGGCAGCTCTGCAATGAAGGGCGCAACCTATACCGAAGCAGATGGCGTGAAGCTGTTTTGGAACAACTTAGGCGTAGATACAAAAGATATTGTGTTTGAAAATCGATCAAGAAATACTGTTGAAAACGCCCTTTTCACGTATGAATTAATTAAGCCAAAACCCAATGATCGCTGGCTACTTGTCACTTCTGCAATGCACATGCCGCGGGCGATTGGAGTTTTTCGCAAAGTAGGCTTTCCTGTGATTGCCTATCCTGTTGATTATCGAACCGAGGGAGAACTCTCATTATTTTCTCCCCCAAGGTTTGCAACGCGCGCAATCGGCGTCGTGCAATTTGCGACGCATGAATGGATCGGACTGATAATTTACTGGTTAACAGGAAAAACTAGCGCATTATTTCCTGCGCCTTGATCAACGCGCCTAATTCTATTCTAACCGGCCCTGCCCGCGTCTTCCGCGAATAGTTGATGACCCATCAATATTGCGGCCGCTCGATGCGGCCCCACCTGGCCACGCGCCATGCTTCATTTCCAGAAAAAGCGCGATTGCTTGTGCGCGATTGCGGACATCTAATTTTTCAAAAAGATTACGCAAATGAAATTTGATTGTGTTGATCGAAACGCCAAAATCTTTCGCCAGCTGGCTATTGGTATGCCCCGACCCAAGCGCTGAGAGGAGACTACGCTCGCGTAAGGTGAGATTTTCGAGCGGATCGCTCCGCATTTTTCGAATATCAACGAAGGGAAAAACCATATCGCCTGCCGCAACTGCGGATAAGACATCCAGCAAACGCTCTGGCGCGGCGCGCTTGGAGACAAATCCTGCGCCGCCGAGCTGCAAGGTTTCTGCTGGAGCGGCTGGGTCATTGGTGCCGCTGTAGACAACAATTTTAGGCGCCGAAACCTGTCGCGAAAGCGCACGCAAAACATCGCGCGCATGAACAGTGGGAAGCTGCCAGCCAATAACAGCAAGGGCGAATTTTTGCTGCCGCGCAGCTTCAAGAAACTCCTCGCCATCCGTAACCTTCAGCACGAGCTGAAAACGAAGATCTTCCGAGAGTAATTTGTCCAATCCTGCAAGAATAAGGGGACTTTTATCCGCGATCGCTACGTCAATCGCGTCTGGAGCAGTTAGACGCTGTCGAGCGGCCCCGCCCTCAAGCCTACCGTCTCCCACCCTGGCTGCAGAATTCGTCGCCATTGATTGTCGCCACCATATTGCTGAAAAGACTGAGAGTGTCGTTTTGGATAAACGAACTCTATTGGATTGTGTTTTCGTCGCGCCGTTAAAGAGGCGATTTACATCAAAAAATTTCCTACCCCTTAGAACTGGCGTCGGCGCAGGATAGACCAGCGCCCATCAGACGCAAGGCCAGTTCGGTAGAAATGATGTGCAAGGGAAATAAAAAAACCCGACGGATCGACTAGCGTCGACCGCCGGGCCCTAAACGAGCAAAGAATGCGCGTGAAATTAGTCGTTAAATACCCAGCGGGCAGCAAAATAAGCTGCTGCTCCAATGGCGATGATCGCAATCATGCCGGTTGGCGTTGAAGCATAGCTGGTCAATTCAAGAATAGCACCCATGATTTCCTCCTGTTTCACATTTACTTGGAGCGACACTGGCGCAGGCTAACGCTTCTATTCAACACACCTGCAAGCAGTCCCGCCGCATTTATTGTCCTAAAGATCAGTAAGAGCGGCCCGATAGGATGCGCCACAAAGGCGTCTCCCTAAAGTCCATTGCGCCAGTTTCTTCTTTTGAAGTCTGACGACGTCGGAAACAAACCTCCGGCGTGACCCCGCTTCTGATCAATTTTCGACATCGCGGCAAGACGCCTTGATGGCGGGAAGCGGTGGCCATTGCATTATTGAAATGGCTGATCCTTGTCAAGATCGAGAGAAAAACACAGGCCTGTAAGGGAGATTGATCATCCCATCGCCTTTTGCCGCCACTGTGCTATGTGAAGAACTCTAAACCCCTTATTTAACATCATTCCATGAGTTCTTATGTCTGCCTCGCCCTTTAAACTAATCCTAATTCTCGTTGTCCTAGCCGCTGGGGGCTTTTCAATTTTTTACGCGACAAAAGGGCGCGCTCCCGCCTGTGAGGGTGGCGGGAAATACATGTCTACCCTTACAGAATGCCGCGCCTGGGGCTTAGAGGAGACCTTATGCGCCACCGCAATTCAAAACGCCCGCGCGATCGCTGTGCGCGTAGCTCCCAAAACTGAAACAATGTTTCAATGCGAGACAAGGTTTTCAGACTGCTTTGAAAATCCAGCTGGCGGCTTTACCCCAAGACCCTCTTTTTGTCTCAAATCCACCGCGGAACCCAGCGAACTTAGATATCTCGAATTCGAGGCTGACCGACGCAACCGTCGTGTCACCAAAGAAGTGCGGATTAATTAGCTTCTTTTCATCCCCCTGGTCTAGCGCGCAGTGTCAGCGCGTTTTTGACCAAGTGTGAATTCAGACGCATCAATAGCTAGCTCCCCCGCTGCCGTGCCAATATCGATATGGATTGGGACAACCACATGTGTCTCTGGCATGGGAGCAAGCCAGACATGAATATCCTGATTTTCAGACATGTAACGGGTTGATGCGCTATCAGGCCGATGGCCTGCAATTGGAGTATAGCGTGCAGCGCAGACAACAACTGGGCCAGCGTAACCTTTTGCTTCGACATTCTGCGCGCCTGAATAAGATAAAGAAATGTCAAAACGCGTAATGCCGTCAAAAACAGAAATGGTGCGCTCACATGCAGCCGGACCTATGAGTTCCTGATTGGCTGGCACTGGCATAATTAGGGCGCTGACAGGGTCAACAACCCGCCTGCGGGCGCTCTCGCCTAGTGGTACTCGCGCCGGCAAATCCCAAGGCTCTGGACGGATTTCGACAGAGCGTACTGCATTGCTAGATAAAGACATGCGGATTGTGCGCGTCTCCTCACTGTTAGAGGTTGTGTTGGCGTAATTGGCGGGAGAGGGTCCGTTTAAGGACATGCCGCCGGACGCAGAGGCGACGCCCTTGGCGCTATTGACCAGATTAGCTAGACCCGTTGTGCGCATCCCAATATCAAGTCGGTAGCTTCTCGGTTCAATAAATCCATTTGCATAAGCGCTGCCAATCGATAGGCCCATCAAGGTCATCCCATACTGCGCCTTCAGCGTTTCTGCGTGCAGCCCAGACTGAAATCCCAAAAGACCCAGGCACGAGAAGAAGCCCCACTCAAGCATAAAAGCAAAAAATTTTTGCATAAGATTAGGGATCTGACGCATTATTCCCGCATTTCATCTTTTGACAGGCCTCATGCATTGTTCAGAATTAGATTGTTTGATTGCGCTAAGCTGTTTCTTGCCAATGACCATCGGGAAAAATACGCCATGCGCGCAATCCTGCTTTTGCAAGAACAGTGCGGCCAGACTTCGCCTCAGCCACAAGATGCTTGAACACCAGGGGATTACGCCACATAAAGGGTTTCTCAGGATCGCAGACAGCGTGATATTCATCACTATCAGGATCGTCCATCAGCAACGTGCCAACACGATCTGGCCGTAATTGCGCGGAGAGACTGCGCTCTTCCTTCCACCGACAATGGTAATCCCGACAAACCTCAGGACGCTTCGTGTAAATGCCACAGCCTCCCTCATGGACGCAGTGGTCACATAATTTACCAGCTTTCTTTTTGAATTCTTCGATTTCGAGAACTTTACAGCAAAGATAACAGCTGCCGCAGGCTTTTCCGGGAATTTCAAGC
>RFXM01000032.1 GCA_009921565.1 Methylocystaceae bacterium
AGATCGCGCGCGGCAGTCGATGCGATGCCGGGCGATGAAGGCGATAAATTGCGCGCGCGACGCGATGCGGTGCAAAAAATCGTCTCTAAACTGAATACAAAAATCGTAATTGGTTGCGGGGCGAGATCATGAAAGAATCCAGACGCCCTCCACAAAGCGCACAAACGGCCGCTGACCTGCTCGACTACATCAAACTATGGGAAGCGAACCGCGCCGCGTATCTCTCAATCGTTGACCACCGCAAGGCCAAGACGCGCACGCCAGAAGAGCGTCGTCGCGCCTTCACAGTCATTCAAGGCGGAAAGGTTTAAACGATGGACGACGGAACCTTAGAAGATAGACGGCGCGGTCCATACTACGGCGAACCGCGGCGCCAAATAATGATCAATATGCCCGAGAGCATCCTTTCAAAATTGGACGATCTGTCTTGGAGAAACAAACTCAGCAGAACGCAACAAATATTCATTTTGATCGAGACAGCTCTAAAACAAATTGAAGAAGGATCTAATCAATGAGACTCGCAACCCTTACCCTTGCACTTGCCCTCAGCGCATCGCCTGCCCTGGCGTGCTCAGATCAAGTAACATGCGAAGCCGATCGCGAAGCTGATCGCGCCTATCCATTGCCGGGTTATAACGCGCAAGTCATCGCGCCGGTCGATCCAGAGCCCCAGGCGCCGCGCTATCAATACCAGCCGCGCAATTGCGTCACCAACTATGGAGGCGGTGGCGTAGCAGTAACAAGTTGTTTCTAATTGTGAACAAAATTGGGGAGAGCCCGCTAAAGCTCTCCCCTGCCTAACGCGAAAGGACCTTAACCAAAGGCGTCAGACTCGAATCCCCTATCACATTCCGTCACGCAAATTGCGTGATTTTTTTTTGTTTAATTTTTATGATTTTAGGGCCTGTCATCAATTGAGCCACCCGCATCGCGCGTCGTGACGGGGCCGGCTGGCGCGTTCTGAACCCATTTTGGCGCGGCCGACGCGCTGCGGAGGAGCCGGCAAAGCGTCATATCAGGCTCAGGAACTCTCTCGTTCGAGCAGCGGAGACGGCGATGGCTCAAAACAGAAACCGACGAAGCGCCAAGGGCAGGCTCTTCAACCCCGACGGCATCTATGCGGCGATGGTCGTCGTCTGGACGATCGCAATATGGTGCACCGCGTTCTTAGTCGTGCGCGACGCTGCAGCCGACGAAAGCGCCGGCGTCGGGGGCAGCAGCTTTCTCCTCGCCGGCACGCTCGCCACGGCTTGCGTGCTGACGGCCTTTTCCGTGAGGGAGTTTTTGGGCGCCTACAGGCGTTGGCGCTGCTGGGCCGGCGCATGACCGCGTCGCCCAAATTGGGTTCTCAAACTCGACAGTAAGGAGGCTGATCTATGACTAAGCTCGGGCTGCTCGTCACGCTGGAGGCCAAAGCAGGCAAGGAAGCGCAGCTGGCGAATTTTCTGACGGGTGCGCTGCCGCTCATCGAGGCAGAGCCGGAAACGACGGCCTGGTTTGCGATTCGGATGGGACCCTCGACCTTCGGTATCTTCGACGCCTTCGCCGACGAAAGAGGCCGCGGGGCGCATCTTTCCGGCGAAGTGGCGAAGGCTCTAATGGCGAGCGCGCCCGATCTCCTGGCCAAGCCCCCGTCGATCGAGAAGGTGGATGTCTTGGCCGACAAGCTCTCCAACTGCGGGCAGTAGCTCCAGGACGGCGGCGCGGACGCGAAACTCCCCCCTCGCTCGCCGCGTCGCGCGGCGCGATGCTGTGAGGCCTTTCTCCCGGCGGACTCGCGCGCCATATTTGCGGGTGGATCAGGCGAAGCTCCGCTTTGCGATGGATTTGATCATGGAAATTGTCGTGGTCGGCTTCGATGGCTGCCTGGGTGCCGCATTCGTCGGCTCCGTCGACATGCTGAAGCTCGGCGCGCAGCTGATCTGCGAGCAGGCGATCTCCGAGGATGAAAAGGCCGCCCCATTCAAAGTCACCTCGGCGAGCTTCGGCGGGCGGCCCTTTGAGGACAGCAGCGGACGGCGATTGAACGTCGACTCGAGCCTCGCCGCGATCGTGCGCTGCGACGCCATCATCGTTCCCGGTTATCTGTGCGGCGACGGCGCTCGGTTCCTGGCCGCGCCAAGCATCGCCACCGCCGGCGCCTGGCTGCGGCGTCAACATGCAAGGGGCGCAGTAGTCTGCGGCTCGTGCAGCGGTGTGTTTCTGCTGGGCGAAGCGGGCCTTCTCGACGGGCGACGCTGCACGACGACCTGGTGGCGTCACGATGAGTTGAAGGACCGCTACCCCAGAACCGAGGCCATATGGGGCGCTTCGCTGATCGATGATCGGCGCGTGGTCACCTCCGGCGGGCCGCTGTCCTGGATCGACCTCAGCCTGCATGTCGTGCGCCTGCTCTGCGGCTCCGATGCGGCCAAGCGCGTCGCCGACTTCGCGGTGGTCGACACGGTTCCGTCGTCGCAATCGGCCTATGTTCCGCCCGGTCATCTCGAGGCGTCCAACCGCTTCCTGCTCGAAGCCGAGCACGCGGTTCGAGCGGCGGGCGAAGATCCGATCTCCGTCCAAGACCTCGCGCGCGCGTTCTGCACGTCCTCGAGGACACTGCACCGCCGACTGAAGCAGGCTTCGGGCGAGTCGCCCAAGCAATTCATCGATCGCGTGCGCTTCGAAACCGCGCGAACCTTGCTCGAGACGACAACCGGCTCTTTGAAGCAATTGGCGGCAAGCACAGGTTATGGAGACCTTCTCAGCTTTCGCCGGGCGTTCCTGCGTCATTCCGGCATGACGCCGAGCGCATATCGCTCGCAAACGCGACAAAGCCGGAAAGGCGCGTGATCGTGAGGCGTTGCGAATGGCGATCCTCCGCCCGTCGCTTCCGCGCACAAGCAGACATCGGGCACCGCCTCGATCCCCGCCGCGGGGACATTCGGCGAAGGTCTCCCTCCTCGCCACGTCCGTTGAATGCGGGTGAGCATGAAGAGGCCCAAGGGCCCGACCAGGCGCGGTGACGACGGTAGCACCTTCTCGACTAGGGCCTGTCGTCAATTGAGCCAGACGATAGCTGCGGAGAGATAGATTGCAGCGAGAAAATTTCGAGCGGTTTTGTCGTATCGCGTGGCGATGGCGCGAAATTGCTTGAGCCTGCAAAAGAAGTTTTCGATCAGGCTGCGAGCTTTATAGAGTTCTTTGTCGTATGGGCGCGGCTCTTTGCGGTTGGCTTTTGTGGGAATGACTGGTTCTATTGCGGCGTGGCGCAAGGGTTCGATCACCCGCTCGTCGGCGTCGTAGGCCTTGTCAGCAAGCAGCGCGTCCGCCTCAAGCCCCGGTAAAAGCGCGTCGGAGCCCTCGAGATCATGTGCCTGTCCGGGCGTGAGATGGAAGCTCGTCGGATTGCCCAGCGCGTCTACCGTAGCGTGGATTTTCGTGCTCAATCCGCCTTTACTGCGGCCGATCGCCTGGTCTTCGCCGTCTTTTTTTGTGCGCCGGCGCTATGTTGATGCGCGCGCACGATCGTTGCGTCGATCATGGCATATTCATTGTCGGCGTCTTGCGCCAAATGCTCGAAAACCCGAGCCCAAACGCCGGTTTTGGCCCAGCGGCTGAAGCGCAAGTGCACGACGCGGAAATCGCCAAAGCGCTCGGGCAGATCGCGCCACGGTATGCCCGTGCGATACCGATACAGCACCGCCTCGACAAAAAGCCGATTGTCCTTGGCAGTCACGCCGACGGCGCCTTCGCGCCCGGGAAGAAAATTCCTGATGCGCTCCCATTGATCATCGCGCAGAGAATGACGACGCACCATCGGTCGGCCCCTCCGATTCGGCCGACCACCTATGAATCACGCAAAGCCAATCTTGGGAATCTGGAGGGTTATGTGAGGATCAAGCCCTCAATTGATGACAGGCCCTAGATAGGCCCAGCAATTTATCTTTTGCTCGTTTTAACTTTCCGTTTTGATTTTGATTTCCGCCATCTCGATTGCGCTGCGCGACTGGCTAATAAAGATCGTTCTAAAGGCGACAAACGCTCGCGAGTCGTGAGACCGCCTTTTCTACCCTTGTCTGATCTATCTTTTTTTAAAATAACAGAACAACTTCTTGTTATTGCTTGAAGATTCCCATGCGCACGAGTGCTGCGCATCAGGACCATTTCAAGCCCTAAAGCCTCCAATATCGCCGGCATTGAAACAGGACCAAGGTTCTTAATTCCTGCTTCAATCTTGCCGGTGTATCCACTTTGACAGCCACTCATTTCATCCAATTCAAGTTGTTTAAGGCCGAGCTCATGGCGTCGTAACGCCAGAGCCTTTCTTAATTGTTCAGGAGTTGAAACGATCGCTAGAACAGCTTTTGGATCAAAGTCAGTCATCAGGCGCTATCCGCAAAAAAGGTCCGCACGCTATCCTTATTCGACCTTTTATCGACCGATCGCTTTTCATAAATGTAACGACCAACAACGAGATCCTCCATAATCTCGCGTATGTCTTGCGACTTGATAGCGCTCTTTAGAGAGCGCTGGATATCGGCTATTTTAACCCCATCAGGACCTTTCTTTTTGACAATATCCAATATCCTATTGCGCCACATTTGCCGGTCATTCACCGCGTTATTGTCGGTAAATTCAAAAACCAGGCGATAGGCGGATAGTTTGGAGATTTTCTCGCCCCACAAATAATCCGCCAATGTGATCTTTGGATTCTTGTAATCGTGAGTGATCGCCCGCAGCGTCGCAATACGAAGAGCGTTTTCAGATACACGGCCGATAAACGACGCGCTGTCCTTATTATTCAGGCGCCACTCTTGTTCAGCGTCAAATGTCTGGAAATGCCGATCCTTGGCTTTATCCTGCCATTCAACCTGGATCACTTTGCCGCCAAATGGCGTGTCGCCCTTGGCATTGTGCGAAGTGGCGGATTCAAGAGTGCCGTGCACCCAATAAATCTGCTTTATCGTGTCAATGATCTCCTGGGGCGTTTTGCCAGGCGAGCCAATGAAGTTGCGATCTGGGCGTTCGACACCGTGCAAAAACACAAAACGATTAAGCAAGCCGTTTTGAACATCCCCGCCTGATACAGCAGCGTAAAACTCCTCAGGAGTCGTCATCCCCAAAACCGACATTGTCGGCGCGTAGATCGATCGCCCTGGCTTTAACGCTCCATCAGGCTCCTTTAAGATCCCATAGTTGCGACTATAGAGGCTTCTAAGGACGCCAGAGATGCCAAGCTCAAACGAATTTCGTGAGCCAAGAACCTTTTTAAGGAAGTTGCCGAACTCATCTAAGTGCATCACGCAACAAGGCGTATCGATCAGCCTGGTATAGAACGCAGCGTCCGAGCGCGGCTTTTCAGTAATCAATGGCGAGAGCTTGCAGTCATCCAGGATATTCTTTGAGACATTCAACGGCGTATCCTTGCCGGCGCCAGACGGCGCAATGCCACAAACGAAAAGATGCGTGTTTAAACCAGTAGGACCCTTATATTTCCGACCGCTGATCGCCGCCACGAGTGTCAGTGCGGCGCCAATAGCAAGATAAGGTTGAGGGCTAATCGCGCTGGATTGAATATAGTCTGATATTTGCCCGATCAAACCAGGACAGTTTTCAAACTCAACATTGCGCGCCCAGGGCTCTAGATCTTCCTCGTCATACTCAACCTTGAAAAAATCCAAAGTGCTGGCAACAACTGGCTCAACGGTCGCATAAGAGTCTTCAATATTGTCTTGAACCGGGCGCAGCTTAATCACTACCGCGCTTTTGGGCTCTAAACGATCTGATAACCAGCAATAGGCTTTGTCATGATCAGAAGCCACGCCTGACTTGATTACAAGATCAATCGCTGAGAACGTCTCATTGGATCCAAAATCAACAGCCCCATCGGGATGTATGCTCAGATGGCGCGCGCGCTGTTCAAGCGGACGCCCAGTGCTTGAATTGCGCCAAGTCGCAACAGCACAATATTTCCCCGACGGCTCGCGCTTGCAATTATAAAGATCCAGCGCCGGAACCCAGGCGTCTAGATTAGAAAACGCTAGCTTATTGATTTTGGAATACGGATCTAGATCCGATGATCTATCAAGGGATTTCTTACCCGCCCGAGCCTGCTCTTTATGATACCCAAAAGGACGCAGAACATTTTCAAGGATCTCAAAAACATTCTCAGGTAAGTCAGGGATGTCCGAGTCCTGAGCGTCTTCTAAAGCAATTTCGCCAACCCATTTGTAGGGTGTGCCAATCTTTGCGTGAATTGTTGGCGGCAATATCGTTTGACGACCCTGACCCAGCAAATCAACAAGCGTAATGCCTGCGCCATTCTTAAACGACCTGGCTTTGCAAGTCCCGTATGGATACCAGAAGAATAGACTGACGCCCTTAGATCCGAATTTGCGAACTGGGGTATGAGGCAAAGCAGCGACCACAGCGTCAACGGCGCTATTAACGTCCACGTCAACACAGACCAAACCCCGAGAAGCCTTTCCTAATAAGACGCATACGCCTGCATCAGGCGCGCGCTCCCATCCGTAAACCTCTTCATCAGTTGGAAGATGATCTAGATATTTTGTGGTCCATTCCGGCATAATAAACCAATTGCCGGTGTAATCTCCTGGCATCTGAGTGCCAGGAGCAATGGGGATGGCGCAAAGCCCCTGATCAATTAATTTGGCGCCAATACGAGCGTATGCCGAGTCCATAACAACCCCTTAAAATGGCGGATCTAACGAGCCGACCTCAGTTTTGAGAGCGTTTGAAAATGAAAGGAGAAAGGTGCCGAAGACTTTGTTTAAGGTTTTGCTTTGCTTAATTTCGTCGGTCAGCTTTAGAAAATGGTCGCCGGTAATCTCATCTAGACTTTTATGGTCATTATCCCAAAGATGAGTCAGTATTGTTTGAAGTATAGGTTCAATTGTTTGGTCGGATGCGAGCTCGATGGCTCGCTCCTCAATATAGTTCAGTTTTGTATAAGACATCGAATAAATCCTTTTTGCGAATGTTACGCAAGCCTGATCTTCACAAAGCCACATGATCGGCGTCGACCCGCCAGTGTGATAGCCAAGATAAGACGCCTGGCGACTGCAAACGCCGCAATGATACGGCTCAGCATCGCCCTTGATTCCGAGAACCATGGTCATTTCGGCCCCTCCAAAAAACGCACTCGGGCCAGTGAAACCGGAACTCGATTATTCGCGCATGATTGAGGGCAGTTGCGAACATACTGATGATTAACAACGTAGCGCGTGACTCGTTCGATATTGAACTCACGCACCGGCGGCGGAAAATCTTTTTTAAGATTTTTAGAAACGATCTTATCCCGCATGACGCGTCTCCTCCCAGGAGGCGTCGACGACGCGGTTATTCTCATCGATTTCTAATTGAACAATTGCTGAATTATTAGCAGCAATAAAATGTTGCTCAATTTTCCAACCAAAAACCTTGGTGAACTTGCCATCTTGTCGAAGACGAATTTCTTTTATAATTACTTTGACAAGCGTAGCATCAAGCGCACGATAGGTTTTTAAATTTGAATCATTAGACGCAACAGCATCATTAAATGTCGCGACATAATCTTCGATCGAAATAATATCAGCGCCATTAGGTTTGCATTTTGCCGATACAGCAATATTCCACCAATTCTGAGCCAATTGACCATATTTATTGCGCTGTAGAATTGGCAAATACTGATGATGAATTGTCAGTCCAACAAGATAATCGAGCCGAACTGACAAGTTGCCCTGCTTTGATAAATTAAGACGCGCTGACACTTGTTTGACATCAACCCACTGGGGTTTAATGTCACGGCGCAATAATGTTATATTTTCATTTGCAACAGCAGAGTGCTTGGGCTCAACCGGCCACTCATACTTGCAAACCCAACATGACAATGCGCGCAAGCCATTAAGCGTAGAACAATCTGGACATGTTTTTGCCAATACGGAATTGACTTCTGCCCTGCCCTCTTTCTGCTTTTTTGACTTATCTCTGACAGACACATCATCAACTGGTCCGTGACGCATCACGTTTCCAGCAAAGTCCATGACTAAACAATTATCTTTATCCGGCGCGACTCGCGTTCCGCGACCAAGCATTTGAACGTATAAAGATGTGCTCAGAGTCGGACGCAGCATGGCGATCATATCGACGCCAGGAACGTTAAACCCAGTTGTCAGAACGTTTGCATTAGTAAGACAACGGATTTTACCATTCTTGAAATCTTCAATAAATCGATCCCGATCAGCCTTTGGGGTTTTTCCTGTAATAGTTTCGCAAGTGATCCCGCGATCTCGCAACGAATTGCGGGTCTCGAAAGCGTGATCGACGCCAGAGCAAAAAGCCAGCCATGACTTACGGTCTGCGGCCTTAATGCACATTTCATCACAAGCGGCCTGAGTAACCGCAGACGCCGCAACTTCTAGATCGCCAGCAACAAACTCGCCGCCACGCCTGGCGACATTGGAAACGTCGATCGTATTAGCTGACCCCTTAGCGACAAGCGGCGCCAGGAACTCATCTTCGATAGCCTTGCCAATTCCATAGCTATAGACAACTTTATGAAATAACCGATCGTCGCCTTGGTCTAGTCTTCCTGAGTCCAATCTGAATGGTGTGGCCGTTAATCCCAGAACGCGGAGATCTTTATCAACCTCACGCAATTTTCCGATTAAGGTTTTATACTGACCTACCTGCTTATGCGGGACCAAGTGCGCTTCATCGATGATAACTAACCCGCGCTCGCCGAGCGCGCCTACATCATAATTTGCAACACTTTGAATCGTCGCGAATAATATTTGACTTTTACGATCACGACGCCCGAGACCAGCCGAGTTGATCCCAACAGGAGCATCCGGCCAATGAGATAAAAGCTCATCATAGTTTTGCTGAACCAGCTCTCGAACGTGAGTCAGCATTAAAACGTTGAGCGTAGGACAATCATCAAGAAGGCGACGGAGAATTTCTGCAATTACAAGAGATTTCCCGGTGCCAGTAGCAAGATCGATAAGCGGATTGCCACCGCCATCAATCCAATAATTAAATGTCTCATCAATAGCTTCTTGTTGATAGTAACGAAGGTCAATCATTGTAATCCTCCATCCGCTCCAAAGAACGGCGGCAAGGTTTGATCCAGTGGAGCTGAGTGTGGCCAGGCAGGCGCGGCGTGCGCCAAACGGCCCAGCAATAAGAAGTCGCAGTCGATCCTTTCGGATCCAGGCGGCCTTTGTGCATCGGAACGCGTTCAGAGAATTGAAGAACGGCTGACGGCGGATTAGTCGTAAACAAATTATTGTAACGACCGACGCCTTCTAGGAAGGACGTGCGAACCAGGAGCGCCACGCCTTTATGCGCAACCTCTAAGCCACGCAGAGCAAACTCTTCCGCTTTATTGAACGGCGGATTAGTTATGATCCAGGACGTAAGGCTGCGCTCATTGCTGGGCGACTTTTCGAGAAAATCAATTCCGCCAACGCCGCATCCATAATAATTTATGTCTGTCTCATAAACGCTAGCAAAATATTCGCTCAACGTGCGCGACATATGCCCGGCGCCACAAGCGGGCTCCCAGCAAATATCCGTTGAGTAAATATAATCATTAGCAAGAAGCCAATTACACAAAGCGCGGGTCGCCCATGGCGGTGTTGGAAAAAAATCCAACTCCTCCTTGGAGTCATGACGCTTGGCCATAACGGCATATGGAGTAGAGGCGACACTCATTATATCGCCTCCGGTATTTGTGGCTTAGGATCCCTGCCGTCGACGTAGATCGCATTATCTTCATGCGCGACACGAAGTTGATATGTGACCGTATGATCAAGCTCAGATGAGTCGATAACTTCGCCAGGAACAAGCTCAGGGATATAAATATGATACTCACAGCCGCGCTGTTGCTCGGCGTAATTCATTTTGTGATCGTCGCGCGTGCAGGCCCACGTATTGCCATCAACAATTTCAGAAAAAACACACGTCCGACAATTGACGCGCGGCCAATCATCATAACGACAAATCTTTTCATGTCGGCAGTTGCGGCAAATCCATGATTCTGTTTTCGACGGCGGCTCACTTGCGCGCGCAATGCGCTCGGCCTTTTCTATAATCCTATCAGCGACTACAGGATTATATTTGACCCGCTCAGTTTCAATTTCATCCGTGTTTTTATTGTGCACTATGTAAAGCGCTCGATCTAAACTCAGACCTTTCATGTAAATTTGCATTTGAAAAAAATGCACTGGCTTATCTGTTTCAACACCCTTCTCGCGCCAGCTCGTAAAAGACTTTTCGCTTGCCGTTTTGCACTCTAGTAGATGGACAGTGTTTTCAGCGCCAGGCACGCCAACTATTTTTCCGTCAGAAGATCCTTGCAGGATCCCATTGAGAAAAGTGACATGCCATTGATTTCCGGTGACTGGATCGCGCTCATAGACGTCGCATCCAATTAAGCGCAGATCATTAATCATGCGCAATTCTTCACGGTGGCCGGTTTGGAATAAGCGCTCCATTCGGCCGGCATGCGGCTTCAACGTTGTCGTCCAGCGCAGATTATACCAAAGCGCGCGCTCGCACTCGTTTCCGATAGATGAACATCTTAGGTTTTCATCATCGCGCGGAGTTTGAGATTCTAAATAATGTTGCTCAATTTTCGCAGCAACAGGCGATTTCAACTCAGGGAGTTTTGTCATGGTAATAAGATCCCGATCGCTGAATCGTGAGATTCAGACGGCCAATGCCCGTAGAAGGGAGAGCGGCCCGGAGGCCGCTCAGTTTTTTGTTATCTTTTTATCCAAGAAGGAGCGCTGGCAGCGCGTGCAGCAGGCGCCACGGCGGCGACGGCAACAGGCGCAGCTTGTCCTTGCGCGCTAGAAAAAGAACGAATACGATTTTGATCTTCGTAAACGCCGTTCTTGTCCTTCTCGATAATGACACTGCCAACAACAGGAACGCCCAATAGCTGATTGGTATCTTCGAGCACGAGGATACCGGCAGCGGTGCAGAGCTCCTTCAAAAGAGACTGACCAAAACGCTGAGCTGCTTCTTTTTGGTGTGAAAAAATCGGACGTATCCAAATCAAACGCCCAGTAAAATCACCGTCAATGACTTCAAAACAAAGCGGTAGAGTTGTGCCCTGGCCATTCTTAGTAGTTGTAAGCTCTCTTGCCTCTTTGAGAGCGACAAGGTAATCCCCAGGAGGGAGGAGGCTAAAGCCGCCGCCCTTGCCGGAGACTTTGGAAAAATCAATCGGACTGTCTAAACGCATTGTAAATTCCTTATTCCTCGGTAGTTGCTAGGTTTGGATAAAGATAAGGAGCAAGAGCCTCGTAACCTTTGCCCCTATCAAAACGAATCTGCGCCGGAAGGTTGAACCGGTTTTTAGCAATGTGACCGGGTCTACCTTCCGAGTAGATAAACAACGCATTTCCGCCTTCTGCGATATTGCGTGAATTGTTAAAACCAATGTCCTCCCTTCTTAATGTTACGGATCTTTTGATAAGAAAGACCCCGTCGCACGCTCGGAAGAGCGGCGCAGATAATCGAGCATGAAGATCAAGCTCGAAACGGTCATAGGAACTACTGCCCGGCTCATCGAACCGAACAATTTTTGAGTGTCCTATAAAAACGATTGTCATCCCGCGATCGCGGCGCAGCGCATGGCAGCACTCAATAAGTTCATGCAAAACGCGTTCGGCGTATTGATAGCCGCGACCGTAAGGAAATCCTTCGATAGATTTAAAAACTTGCCCTTTGTCGTCGCCTCTGCGGCAAACTTCATCAAACAACAAAGGCTGCAAGCCAGTTAAGCTATCGATACCCCAAGTCTTATAATCATGAGGCTGCTCATACAGAGCCGTTCCGACTTGCAATATATCTTCGAAGCTCGAAATGGGCCCAGGCGTGTCAAAATCTAAATCATGCGGCGCTGTTTCATTAACCAACGTCACGATAGGATTTTGAAATTGAGACAAAAGACTTGTCTTGCCGGATCCGCCTTCTCCATAGAACAAAAGCATAGGCGGACTAGATTTTGGATTTTTCTGAATCCGCTCGCTAAGTGTAAATGCCATTATTAAGGTCCTTTAAATTCTAAAAACAGTTTCAGCGCCCCACTTGGCCATCAACGCCGCCTCAGCTCGCCCTTCATCTTTCCTGCGGGAGAACCGATCGGCGCTTTCAGGCCAAAGATTGATCGCGCGGCGGCGCGACTCCTCTTTGTCGGAGGAAAGGCTGAAATATTTTTTCCACTTTGTCGGCGTTACAAAATGAAGAGGAATATTGAGCGCCTGCACGACACCAATGGCGACGCCAAAGGACATTCCAAAGTTGAACATGCTGGCGACGCCCTGCCCTGGCCGGCTCGAAACCAGCTCAATAACGCAGGCGTCAGGCTTCATCTGAGCGAAGCGCGAGGCGAGCTCGACTCCATTAACGCGGTGGTCGACGACCGGCATGTCTTCCACCGATACGACGTGCGTATGAGAGGAAAAGTAGAACGCAATGGCGCCCGCCTTGCCTGGGTCTATCGCCGCTATACAGAATGAATCCTTCATCAAACCCTTCCGTTTACTGGTATCGAAGGGCGGGAGACGAGAGACTAAAATCCCCGCCCTTCGAAATTGCACAAACATGTTGTCACGCGATGTTGTGCATATTCCCGTTAGCCAGCAAGAAACTGACCTCAGAGAAATCCGATGCGTCACTGCACCGAATTGGTTCTCGCTTCATGCGAACGATACAGCACCACGTCGGCTATCATTTTCAAGTCCATTACGCAGGTTCCTGTTGAAAGCGAAGAGTTACCCATCTTTTCCCCAACTTGACGATATGTTGAAAACTCACTTGATTTTTTCAGCAAAACGTTTTCGTCAGATTCCCAAAAAGACCCGACGCTAAAAGCGCCGGGTAGTTTGGGAGGAAAGCGACGTATCAAATACGTCATGCACAACTTGCGTCATGCTTCGGAGACGCGCTGCTAATGCGGCGCGCCAATTCAGTAGAAAGAGCATGCTGATCTGCGACTCTGATCTCGTCGTAGGAAAGCTCGTGCATATCGATGCCGCCACGGACATAAGCAACGACGCGAGCGCCAATGCTGTGGATGTCGCCAACGTTAAGAAGTATTTCGGCCATGCGGTCGGAAAGCAGATGGTCATTAAGCATTGCCGCTAACCTTGCTTTTGCGGTCGATGCCGTAAAAATCGTTCGCGGTGACGTGACCATTTGTTAATGCGGCGATCTTCCGCATCACGCTGTAGGTAGGAAGACGCTGTCCGCTCATGTAACGAGCAACGGAAATCTCGCTCACGCCTAGCTTCCAAGCGACGTAAGATTTCTGCCAACCTTTTTTTGCAATGTATTGATCTAGCTTCATGTGCCAGATCTGTAATCTGATTCGGTTATTTTGTCTATTACCATGAAATGTATATTTATACGGTTTTTTTAAATATCTGTTGCCTTTCCAACCATTTTGGTTTACCAAACTTCGATGAACACGTTGAAAAAACTCATGCTGCAAGCCGGGCTAACTAACCCATCGCTTGCTCAAAAAATCGGGTGCAGCCCTGTGGAAATCTGGCGTTTTGCCACGTATCCAGCCAAAGGCGGCCGAAAAATGAACGTGACTTGGGCAGAAAAAATCGCTCCACACTTAAATGTCTCTCCCCAGGACCTCCTATTCGAAGCCGAGCCAGAAATAAAAACTAAGTTTGTTCAAGAAACCGTGCCGATTCATGGGGATATCGGACGCGGGATTTGGACCAAGTTAGATGAATTTGAGCCAGAACCCTCAAATATCCCAAAGTTATTCGGGGCTTATGGCAACTATGATCAATTCGCCTTTAGAATCAAAAACACATTAACGTTCAAAACTCCCCCAGGAATGAGCGAGTATGTGGTTTGTGTTAATTATAATAAAGTTAGAGGCCAGCCATTAGACGGCGATTTGATTGTTATGAACATTTTAAACGACGACAAGACTATGTCGGCGCGTCATATATATCGGATTTCATTACAAAAAACGGGCTTTAGGTTTGATCAAATTACACGCGATCACCACGCGCCTGACATTGGCATATCGCAAGACTTAACAGAACTTCTGAGCTCCAATCGTCTTGATATTTCATTCAATGCTCTTGTCATTGGATGGTTATGTTTTGCATAAAATAGACAAGTAGCTTGTAATTTCTTTCCATTTCGGTAATCATCTCCTGAGTGCTCAGGAGTCTTATCGTGACAAAGAAGTTTCACAATCTTTCAACGGAAGAGATAGCGGACGAGTTCGGCTCAATAAAACAACAAATTGAGGAACTCGAAGAAAAAGAAAAAGAGCTTGGCGACGAGCTTAAAGCTCGGATCGACGATGTGCCCGCCATTGGTCACAAGTGGACTGTCAAAAAGTCGATAGCGAAAGGCCGCACGACTCTCGACACCGGCGCCATACGCGAGCTCCTGGGCGACGAGATTAAGAGATACGAGAAAGTTGGTGAGCCATCGACCCGCTTACTCGTTAAGCCGACGATGATACTGGGCGAGTCGGCTGCCGACTGATGAAGCCATTCTATTCAGACAAAGAATTGGCTGAATTGTTCGGGCTCACGTTCGAGCAATGGACCGCCGCGTCCATTGTCCTCGAACGTAAGGGGCTCCCAAAGAAGGATCCTCAATTTAATAACCAAAGATACTGGCGCGGCGTTCAGGCTTTCCTTGATCGACGAGCGGGAGTCATGGACGTGACGCCAGAAGAAAAGGAAAGCAGCGATGAAATACGGTGGAATAGAAATTCCAAACCTAGAACAAAGAAAGTCAGTGAACGGGACGATACGATTATATTGGAGAGCGCCCCGTCCAGCAGTAGAGCAACGCTTCGAGCCGTCTCTAGTCAGGATTGAAGAAACAGATCCGAAAGAAGTTGCTGCATTATGCGCTCGCTTGCATGCAGAGGCTTTGGAATGGATCGCCGCGCGCGTAGGCGTATCAGTTCAATTTAAAAAAGATCCTACCTGGGCTGATCTAACGCGCGCCTACATGTCGAATGACGATAGCCCTTACCACAGCGTTAAATATAACACACGCAAGACTTATAAGTTCGATCTCGACGCACTCGATGGACTTATCGGGCACGTCAAAATGAACGCTATGAATCTTGCCTTCTTTAAAAAACTTTATTCAGGCATCCGTCATAGAGGCGACGGCCTGGATCACGTTACCCAGGCGCACCGATCCATCTCAATGATGCGCCGGGTTCTTAGCTATGGCATTGCGTCGGAGATCAAAGGGTGCTCGCGCCTGGCGGAGATCCTTCACAATACCCGCTTCGAACAGCCAACCCGTCGCGACGTCGCTATGACTCGCGAACACGTCGAGGCTTTCGTTGCAAAGGCCGTGGAGCTCAATCGCCCTTCCCTGGCGATCTCAACCGCCCTGCAATTTGAGACATCCCTCCGTCAGCGCGACACCGTTGGTGAATGGGTGCCGTTGGACGGCAAGAGTCCAACGTCCAACTTTGTCATCGGACGCGCGGAATGGGCTAACGGCTTAACCTGGGCGAACATCGACAACCAATGGCGCCTCAGCAAACGGACGACCAAGACAGGACGTGTCGTAAGCCACGATCTTACCTTATGCCCGATCGCTTTTAAGTTGCTCGTTAATACGCCTGAGAACGATCGCATCGGTCCGGTCATAATCGACGAGCGCGCAGGCCGTCCTTACGCTGCTAACGCTTTTCAAGAGCAATGGCGCAAGGTCGCAAACCTTGCAGGCATACCGAAAGAAGTCCGCAACATGGACGCGCGCGCAGGCGCCGCGAGTGAAGCAGATGAAGCCGGCGCAAGTCTCGATGATGTTCGTTCAATGATGGGACACAGCGATGCAAAAACTACGTTGCGATACATTCGCAATAGCGGTCTTGCTCAATCACGCCGCGCTGCAACTGCGCGTTTAAACCTAAAGAACAAGTAGAAAACAAAGAGTCCAACGTGAGTCCAACGTCCAACTTTTGATTTCAGTAAGTGGTTGATTTTTGGAGCGGGCGAAGGGAATCGAACCCTCGACATACAGCTTGGGAA
>RFXM01000033.1 GCA_009921565.1 Methylocystaceae bacterium
TATTTTTGGACGGAAATCTATCGCAGGATCTTTGATTGGCGGCATCCGCGAGACACAAGAGATGCTAGATTTCTGCGCAGATAAAGGAATTACTTGTGATATTGAATTGATCCCAATTCAAAAAATTAACGAAGCGTATGAGCGGATGCTCAACAGCGATGTAAAATATCGTTTTGTTATCGATATGGCGTCGCTTGAAAATTAAACTACAACGAAATCCTAAGCCAGGAATGGCTATATACCGCTTAACCGATCGCTTAGATTAAAAAAAACTCTAGCAATAGTAAGGATTTTAAAAAAAACGGGGCCCGCCATACTGGAAGCTCCGTTTTAAGTACCTCGGCCCACTATTACCTCTCCATTGAGTTTAGCTTGTGCTTTTTAAGGCTAAACCCACCCCGATCCAGGCCATACCCGCAAAAAACAAATCAACGCCCAGAAAAGTTCCAATGACCCATAAAGACGAGGTAGGCCACTGAGCAATAATGATTGCGCCTAATAATAAAGTTAAAATACTTGAGGCCAACAAGAAGAACTTCGGCCCAGCTGTTGGGATCTGTATACCGATAAATGTTCTAATGATGCCTGAGGCGATCAAACTAGCCCCCAACAAAAGCGTCAAAAAGCTTGCCGCCAACAACGGATTACGCATAACCATTGCGCCAGAAAATATGTAAAATCCTCCCAGCGCCAGCATCCAGAAAAAATGCCCCCAGGTTCGCATTTTAAACCCATGAAGAACTTCAGCAAAACCTGATAGAATCATTGCAATGCCAACCGCAATCACACTTGCGATTGTTGAAAAAAGAACACTGCTGACCGCAAAGCCGCCCGCTAGCGCTAAAAATACGCCAAATATAATCGTCCAAAGCCAATGTTTTTTTAACTCATGCATATTTTGAGGGGGCATATTGATTTCATTTAATAAGTTCGTCACAATTCATCTCCAAGTCGGCGAATATACTATGTATCATAATATTATTTTTAAGATAAAGATATCATGTCGCCGCAGACTTTGAGCAAGACCTGTTTCGCTAAATTTTGATGATAAATTTATCGAGTTTTTTCCTCTCTTGTAAGGCTACGCTAAGAATGACAAAAGACCCCCTCTTTTCGCAAGATATTTATACTGAACCCTCAGACGTAGACGTCAATACATTGACTAATCTAGGTCCTCTTCGTTTCATGGCGGGGCGCTGGAAAGGCGCTCTAGGCATAGATATCAATCCCAAAGAACAAGGACCGGAAAGACAAGCCTATCTTGATTATGTGGATCTCCAGCCCATCGATCCCCAAACCAATGGCCCTCAATTACTCTATGGACTTCGCTATCATCAGCATATCGTTAAGCCCGGCGAAGTTGAAACCTATCACGATCAGGTTGGCTATTGGCTTTGGGAGCCAGCAACCGAGACAATTATCCAAACACTTGCCATCCCAAGGGGACAAGTCGCGATGGCCGTTGGAAAAGCCACACCAGATGCGCGAGAATTTGAATTGACAGCACAGCGCGGCGATACAACTTATGGAATTTGCAGTAACCCCTTTTTAGAGAAATTTTTTCGCACAGATAAATGGACTATAAAAGTTAAGATTCACGATGCAAAACGCTGGTCCTACCGTCAGGAAACAACGCTCATTATAGAAGGTAATAAGGAGCCATTTTTACACATTGACGAAAGCGTTTTGGAGAAAATTGCTGAACCAAATCCCAATCCTTTGGCTGAGCATAAGTGAAAAGACCAAACGATTAAAAAAACTGATTAGTATTTTCCCTGTGCGCTTTCGCACAGTAATCGGGTCAAACCTAACGCTAATGTCCCTCCATCGACAACGTCAGTTCCTTGGAGGGGACAATGTTAAATATCAAAAAAATCACTCAGTCAGCCGCCTTAGGTCTCTTCATTGCTGGCGCCGTAGGTGCGTCGCCAGCATTTGCAAATCTTTCTCACCATGCACATACGCTTAATGGCCGAGATATTGTCGCCTACAATGGTGACGCCGCGCCTGGATCAATTGTTATTCACGTCAATGAACGTCGTCTTTACTACGTTGTAGGGGATGGCTCGGCGATCAGCTATCCCGTTGCGGTTCCAAAAAGCGGAAAGGAATGGTCCGGGGTAACTTCGATAAGCTCTAAGCAGGAAAACCCCGATTGGTCGCCACCAGCCGATGTCCGCGCCGATCATCCAGAGTTACCAGAGGTTATCCCTGGCGGCGCTCCAAATAACCCAATGGGCACACGGGCCATGCTTTTAGAGAAGGGCGAAGTCGCCATCCACGGAACAACTAATAAAATGCGCGCATCCATAGGTTCTGCTGCATCATATGGCTGCATCCGTATGCTCAACGAAGATGTTGCTGATTTATATAATCGCGTTGGAGTTGGAGCCACCGTTGTCGTTGAACCCTGAGGCTGAAACTTAAGATCTCTTGGAGCCATACGCGCTCGGTTTATCCCCTCCAAGGCAGATCTAGCGCGTAGTAGAGGGTCGCTTGTCATTAAGACTGAGCGGCCCTCTGGTCTTTAAGGGGCGTTTTATTATCCCCTTAAATTGCTCACTTAGATACACGCTTATCAAAGATAAGCGGGGGAGAGGCGATACCAGCCGTTCCTATGCGCGTGTAGAGAGAACCTTATAAGAGAATATTATTTTATTTTTTTTCATTTTATAGAATAAAATTCTACTTTATCATTATACTTTGACTATTGGTTCTATAGACTAATTGCTACAAATCTGGCACTTATCGCCTCACGTTTTAACCTTCAATTGGTGAAAGAAAATGCAACTCATTAAAGAAAAATTGCTACCCGCCGCAATCTGGCTTGGGTTTGTCGTCATCGCCTTTGCAAGCGCCACTGAAATTCGCAGCATTAATAAGCCAGAATTGCAATCCTATTCCTCAACGCAGCATAGTAGAGGCTAATTCCGCTTCAAACTAAACCGCAAAGCGCGATCAAAAAGCCTGCCCACGCTAGCGGGCAGCTTCAACGCTTTCCAAAACACTGAAAATAAGACATTGTAAGAGAAGAGAAGTTTCATGAGATAAGAAACTAATAAATAAACCCATTGAGGGGAAACCGCTTTGAAATATACCCCATTCTTTTTCTTCAGCCTCGCTTCCTTGCTTATCTTCAGCGCTCCGGCGCAGACGCGTCCACATAAACCAACCAAACCCGCAGCAACCCCCGCCAAACAAGAACTCAATTCGGCAACACCCTCGTCGAGCGAAGCAGCCCCTCTCAAACCCGCACCATCTGCAAAGGAAGCCGAAGTGACAGCTTCGATCGAAAGCGCAAAAAAGTGCGATCAGGAAACAGCGGAAAAATACCTAAAAGCCGTCAGCGAACCTGCCGACACAATAGCAGCTGCAGCATTCGATAAATGCGCAGAATCATGGGCTCAAGCATCAAAATCAGCAATTGCCTACCAATCAATCAACATCAGCTCCATGTCTCAAAAAGATGTCGCCGGCAATCCTTACCTCTTGCCGGAAACAATTCGTAAAAATGAAGCTATAGAAAAACAAAATAGCGTTGAAACATGGCGGGAGGCAGAAATAAAAAGACTTCGTATTCTGATTATCGAAAAACGCCTAGAGACAAATTAGAACTAATTCCACTGTCTAACACTGATAAATGAATTACAGCTATAAAGATCTTTTAATAATATTAGATCATTATTTGAGAGAGCTTATTGGACCCGTGCTTTGTAATTAGAAACTAAATGCAAGTATCTATTTAAAATCTGCAGAGCCATAAGGTCCTTGAATAGTATTTTTTAGATCGAACCAATCATTCCGGCCATTGCCTTCAACAGTAAATAAATCATCAACAATTTTTTCAACATCTCCCCCCTTTGCCGCCTCATTTTCGCGATGAGCTGTCTTATCTTTTACTGCAGTCTTTGTTTGCTCTGTAGCCTGAGAAGCCTTAATAAAAACAAGCGAGACGCTAATCATTAATATAAAACGCAGCAGCAACATCAATCCTCTCCCTGCCCTGTTTTTAACTCTATGAAATAAAAATTATAAAAAAACAATCTCAGGCTATATAAGAGAATAAGAGACATACTAAGATTATTATCTCTAAACTTCACGAACTATCAATCGGGAAAACGAAGCTGCGCACCCTGTACCCTACCTTTCGCGCCCTCTTCAAACATCCCCACAGGGCATTGCAAGCCTTTTTCAAGGTAGCATGGGCATGTCGAGTCAGCATTATCGGCCTTATTGCTCCGGCCGTTTTATTTATAGAATTTCCACAAGGAAGAGATCTGCTGCTTTATTTCCGCGGCCAGCTTACAGAAACCAATTCGTTAGAGGGCGCTTACTTAACGATTTTATACTGGATCGGCTTGTTAGCCGCGATTTGTCTTTTTTGGGCTTATCCGATTCATGCAGCCGCTCGCACAATTCTCTACGACCCCTTTTGGCTTTACCCACATGGCAGCAACCCAAATGACACTGCGCTGCGACGCATGCAATTATTATATCGCCCCCTCATCGTCTGGCTACCGAGACTTCTTTCAGCCAGCACAGCTTTAGTGATTAGCCTTGCCTGTCAAATTGCTTTTCACGATCTACCAAGCCCTGAAGTTGGCGATCTTGATACGAAAAGCGCATCATCTTCCCTTGCTTTTGAAATGCTACATCTTCTTCAAATATTTTCTTTCTTCATGTTTTCAGCAATTTTAATTTTCTACAGCATACGCAAAGGCAGCCTCGCCATCCATCCCAAAACACTGATTTTAGCCAAACGCGGACTACCCTTAATAAAAAGATACCGCAGCGCTTTAGGTAGCTCAGACGCCATCAACGCTGAACTTGATCAATCCTATCTAAAGATGGGCTTAATCAGTCTGATTCTCCTTATTGTCCTCATCGCCCCCAATCTTACGTCAGAATATTTTTTTCTTGCCCTCGTCGTCCCAATACTTGCTGGGGCATGGATTCCTTGGTTTACCTGGCTAGCGCTTTGGAGCCATAGACTAAGCTTACCTTTAACAATTATCACAGCCATTATCTTTATCGCGATCTCTTACCTACTTGGAGATCATCATGACATCACCCGCGCCCAAGAAGCTGTGATAGAGCGCCCATCGCTTGACCAAGCGATTAATCAATGGAGAGCGGTGAATAATTGCGCCAGACCTGACCAAATGTGTCCGCGCCCAATTATTATTTCAACCGCCGGCGGCGCCAGTCGCGCAGGTTTTTTTACTGTAACCGTTCTTGGCGATTTATTGGACAATCCTGTTTTTGATTTTCCTCTTCCAGATGTCAAAACTAAAGGCGATAAAGCCCGCCATGTCATTAATCGCATCTTTGCAATTTCTGGCGTATCCGGCGGATCCTTGGGCGCGTTGATGTTTGCGGCAGCAACCGCCAATAGCCCAGAGGGTCTTCAGCCCTGCGCTGAGAAAAAGTCAAAATTCTGGTTTCGGTCAGGCGCCCCTAAAAATTGGCGCGGCTGTTTGCAAGCATTAATGTCTGAAGATTTTCTATCAGAAACAATCGCAGGCATTTTCTTTAGGGATAATCTTGACTTCTTAAATAAATTTTTTTCTTGGCCAGATCGCGCAGAGATACTTGAAAACGCCTGGATCAAAACATTCCAAAATTGGATAGAAAGAAACTCAAGCCATGAAAATTATCTGGGCCTAGATCATGCTTTTACAAAATATTCACAACAAACTCAAAATTGGCGACCTATTCTAATCCTCAACGGCACTTCCGTTACAACGGGAAGACGCATTCTGACAAGTTCGGTCGCCCCATTTTGGTATCCAGAGAATGCCATAAAGAGCACGGGTAAAAACATTAAGTCGCCGCAGAGTAATCTGCGCGAACGCGTGTTCATGGATGCCTATGATTTACATGAAATATTATCTGGTAAAGAGGAGCGCCCTCATTCCCAGTTCATACATTCAGCTCACAACATTAAAGATATTCGACTCGCCACGGCAGCGACGAACAGCGCTAGATTTCCAATCATCTCTCCACCAGGAACGCTACGTCAAGAAAAAGAGGAAGGAATAAATGGCAAGAGCGAAGTAATTGATCGAATTATCGATGGAGGATATTTTGAAAATGACGGCATAACAACGACACTTGATCTTGTGCGCGCCCTACAAAGAACGGGCTTAAAACCTGCTGTTGCGCATCTGGCTAACGATCCTCTACCCTACACCCGAGATCATCCCTCTCGCATTCAGCAAAAAAAGTTTGGCGAGAATGACTGGCGTCTCAATAGCCCCACCATTCCGGTTGCAGAAGACAAAAGCTGGCTTCTTTTCCTTCGCGGTCCACTTGGCGGCCTTTTAGCAACGCGCGGCGCACGTTCAAGCTATGCCCTGCAAGATCTTGAGGCTAGTCTGGGCAATAAGACAAGCTTTGCTGAAATTCTTGTTTATGGCGAACCTCTTACAGGATTCTCAGCTAAGTCCTCCGCCATTGGAAGCGAAAACGGATGTCACGACGTTACACCACCTGAACCAGGCGCACCCTTGAAAGATGTGTCAATGAGCTGGTGGCTGTCACAGCCTGTTCAAGAATATCTAGACGCGCAATTAGCCCTGGCGCGCAATTGTGTAGCAATGGATCGGATAAGAGATTGGCTGAAAGAAAGCGCTGCGCCCTAGAATGAAATAACATCAAAGCTTAACTGCAACAAACACAGTAACCGAAGCCTGTTTCACTTATAAGCGAGATATCGAACACTCTACGGATGCTGATCTATAAGAGCCTCAGTCCTCTCTCATGATCTCAGAATTTTCTTCCGTCGTTTCTGCCCTTTGCAGAGCTTCCACAGCTCCCTTTTGCGTAGGCGTCGTATCAAGCCTACGAGGCCAGCTTTTCCAAGCAAGAAAAACAACACCACCGCCAACAAGCGCAAGCAACCCAAGAACTAGCCGCCATTGATCGGACTCGCCTACTGAAAATCCATACTGGCCGATATATTCCTTAAGCCCATTATCGCTCGTTGCTTTAACAATAATAAAATAATTTCCCTCTTTGGCGAATTGATGAGAAAAACTAACTGTATTCTTTCTTTTGAGATATTTATCAGCCGGCAGGATTGCAACAGTATTTGCAATCAAATCATCCCGCCAATCTTTTTGATTAAGATTTTTAATTATAAAAGCCTCAATATTCATGTCATTTAATTCTGCCTGACGCGCGTCCAAAATAATCATCGTTGACCCAACATCGTCGATATGCTGGCAAAAAATTGCATCCGTTTTTCCCTCTTGAAATGCGCTAAACATCATTTCAGTTGGGCCGACGTTAAAGATACAATTACGGGGATGCTCTGCCTTAATTTGCGCGGAAAGGACGCCAGGAAACACACAAAACAAAAAAAGTAAGAAAATTATGCGCATGGACGTTCTTCCGCGACTGTCTATTGCAAAGACGGCTTTCAGTCCTGTCATCAAATAGATGCGGGATTTTATTAATCCACCAGTTCACAGAAATAAACTTTAGCAATTAGTTGAGGGCTAATTGGGACCCTAAAGAAAAGAGACTGGAATTTATAATAAAAACAGCATGATAAATTCGCCGATTACGTCGCATTTTAAGCTCATGATGAGCGCTCTAGTTAGCAAGACAACATTCACAAGAGCTCTGATTAATTATGACCGGACTTCTGAGAGTCGTGTTTTATGACACGCTCTTCACACGACAGGATTAAGCCCGATTAATCTGATCTAGAGAAAAAATTAAGGCCTATCGTCCGTTTGAGTTATCTGCGACATTTAAGATGCCAACTTCGCCAGAGCAAATAGAAAAAAGAATGAGTCCTAGGCATAAATTAATTCAGGCCAAAATTTCTCTCAATTAAAAAAGTAGCCGCTGTTTCTGTTTGAGGTCTTAATTGAATTAAGCTGAAATCCCACGAAGCCAAAGGATTTATAAAACAACGCCAAGCCGACGCAACAAGGGCACCAAGGCTAGATAACAAATTGCAGTCGCTATGATTGAAATCATCAGGCTAGTCCAAAAAGCCATGCCATAACGCAGCAATACGGCAAACAGCGGGAAAAGGACAAGCGAAGGAATAATCAGCCAGAAGATTTGCTCAGAAAGCTCCGCAATCTTAGCCGGCGCCTCGCCTTCTACGCTTAACCAAATAAAGGCAAGCAGGGAGGTCATTGGGAGCGAGGCGATCAAAGCAGCAAAGCCAGAGGAGCGCTTGGCCACTTCAGAAATGACAACAATCACCAAGGCGGAAAACGATATTTTGACGAGGTAATAGAGCATAGGAAGGGGCATAGACGCCCCGGCGCCAAATTAGCAAGCGGCTTCAAACACCTATTCTTATGGCAGACCTTATGAAGCAGACTACCTAGGACGAATTAACTCATTCTTCCCTTTTTACGGCTAACTTTACGCTTTGAGCCCCAAGCTTATAGATATAGGCCAGCCGCAACCAGCGCGTTAGCCGCCAAATCCTCTAAGGAACCCACATGCCCATTTCCATGCCATCGACCCGATACTTTTTTCTTGTCGCAGCATCTATTTTTACGGTCGCACTTGCCGGCTGTAATGCAAACCAGCCAATTGACGCCGGAGCTCAGCAAGGCGTGCCCGCGACCCCATCTAAAATTGCGTCGGAAAGACTTGTCGGACGCTGGGGCGTCGCCGCCTATCACCAAGACAGCGCACGTCAGCGCACTGAGGCGGAAGCGCGTCGGCAGTGCAGCAATCCATATACGATTAAAGCGGGACAGAATGGCGGCGTCTTGATGCACCTGGCTGATCAATCGGAGCCGCAGGAACTTTTCCTTAAGGGCAGCGCCAGCGGCTCAACCTACCTTGGACCAGCCGGAATGGCTGCGGTTGCCGCCGACCGTGAAATTGTCGCAATTTCGGACAATTCTTTCACCATCAAATGGGTCAGCCCAGACAATTCGAGCCGCTACGGCACAATGGTCTACATTCGCTGCCCATAATCTGAAGGCGTATGGCGTCGCTCAAAGCCCGCCGCGCCCATTCACAAAAGGATGGCGATGAAAATCATCAAATTGCAATCTCTATGCTTGGCGGCAGCTGCCGCCTGGCTCGCGTGGTGCCCGGCGGCCAAAGCCGATCCTGCGGATGCATCCGACCCACAAGTCGACATGCAAATTGATGATCAGCCTGGATACCAACCGAGCGCCGAAGAAGAGCAACTGGCCGGCCCCTTCGAACGCCAGATTGTCTTTTTTCGTACCACTGAAGCGCCCGGGACAATCGTCGTCCACACGGCTGATCGCTACCTCTACCTTGTGCAACCAAATAATCGCGCCATTCGCTACGGTATTGGCGTAGGTCGTGACGGCTTCCAGTGGGCCGGCATCCGTAAAATTATTCAAAAGCAGGAATGGCCGGATTGGCGGCCGCCGCCAGAAATGATCCAACGCCAACCCTACCTGCCGCGCTTCATGGCTGGAGGCCCAGGCAACCCGATGGGCGCGCGGGCGCTCTATATTGGCGGCACCGTTTATCGCATCCATGGCACCAACCAACCTCAAACAATCGGCCACGCGGTCTCCTCTGGCTGCTTCCGCTTGGTGAATGCTGACGTCACCGATCTTTATGACCGTGTTCCGGTCGGAACAAAGATTGTCGTGAAACAAGCCGCCGATCTCTAATTATTCCATCCATCACTCAAAGAGGCTTTCAATGCGCTTTTATCAAAAAGGCATCATGTCGGCGGCTATTTTCGGCGCCCTCACCCTTCTCACCTCACTTGGGGCCCAAGCCTCAACCCTCGACACCGTAAAACAGCGTGGTTCGCTGATCTGCGGCGTCAGCAACGGTATCGCAGGTTTTTCCATCTCTGATGAAAAAGGCGCCTGGACCGGCTTTGACGTTGATTTCTGTCGCGCTGTTGCTTCGGCAATTTTTGGCGACGCAACGAAGGTACAGTTTGTTCCTGTCAAAGCTGACGAACGCTTTGCTGCGCTGAAAGAAAACAAATTTGATCTGCTCTCTCGAAACTCAACCTGGTCATTTTCTAATGAAGTTGAGCAAGGACTACAGTTTGCTGGCGTAACGTACTATGATGGACAAGGTTTTTTGGTTTCCAAAAAACGTAAAGTCACCTCAGCGCTTGAACTCGATGGTAGTAAAATTTGTGTCAAGAACGGCACAAATAGCGAAGCAAATGTTGCTGATTATTTTAAAAGCAACCGTATGAAATTTGAGCCTATACGTTTTGAAACGATGAAAGAAATCATCGAGGCCTATCAGGCAAATAAATGCGATGTTATTAGCAGCGACGTCTCTCAGCTTTACGCTGAACGCCTCAGCCTTACAAAACCCAATGAGAATGTGATTTTAGCTGACGTAATTTCTAAAGAGCCACTTGGTCCTGCCGTACGTCAAGGCGACGATCAATGGCTTAACCTTGTTAAATGGGTTAATTACGCCATGCTGAATGCAGAAGAGCTCGGCATAACAAAAGCCAATGTCGCACAAGCTAAACAATCCCAAAAGCCCGCCGTTCGACGTCTGATTGGCGCGGAGGGCGATATCGGCAAGCAGCTCGGCCTCTCGCCCGATTGGGCCTATAATATCGTTAAAAATGTTGGTAATTACGGTGAAACATTAGAAAAAAATGTTGGCGGCAAATCAAAACTCGGTATTGCGCGCGGCCTTAATCAGCTTTGGACAATGGGCGGCATTCAATACGCGCCGCCACTGCGCTAATTACACCACTCAGCGCCGCCAACCGGGCGGCGCTGAATACCTCAAATCTGCGTGATGCAACCGCCCGCAAACATCCCTTGAAAAATTGCCGTTAGCGCTGCCTCGACAGAAAGCCGGGCGCATGGCAGAAACTCGGCCGACTCTCTCCTTATCGGCGGCCCATGACCGACATAGACCAATTAGAACAAGCAACACTCCAGCAAATTAGCCAAGCTCATGACGAGACGGCGCTCGAAGCGGCGCGCCTTGCCGCCCTGGGCAAAAAAGGCGCGATCTCGGCTTTGCTTGCGACCCTTGGAAAAATGTCGCCCGAACAACGTAAAACTGAAGGGGCAAGAATTAATGCGCTAAAGGAAAAAGCCAATCTTGCTCTTGCCGCCAAACGCGATGAACTTGAGGAAAAAACTCTTGCCCTGCGCCTAACCGCTGAAGCGGTCGATGTAACGCTTCCCGCCGAGCCGAATGGGTTAGACTCAGGACGCATTCACCCAATTTCTCAAGTGCTAGAAGAACTCACTGCAATATTTGCAGATATGGGATTTTCTGTTGCGGAAGGTCCAGACATTGAAACGGATGATTACAATTTTACTAAATTAAATTTTCCCGAAGGCCATCCCGCGCGGGAGATGCAGGACACGTTTTTTCTCGCTCCCAGCGGAGAAGAAAAGAAACTTCTGCGCACCCACACTAGTCCGGTGCAAGTGCGCACGATGCTAAAGGAAAAACCGCCTATCCGCGTCATTTGTCCGGGGCGAGTGTATCGATGCGATTTTGACCAAACACATACGCCAATGTTTCATCAAATCGAAGGGCTCGTTATCGATGAAACCACACATCTTGGCCATCTCAAGTGGGTATTAGAAGAATTCCTGAAAACTTTTTTTGAAGTAAAGGGCGTTAAACTTCGCTTCCGCCCCTCATTCTTTCCCTTCACAGAGCCCTCGATGGAAGTCGATGTGCAATGCAGACGCCAAGGGGGCGAAATTCGATTTGGCGAAGGCGAAGATTGGATGGAGATTCTTGGATGCGGCATGGTTCATCCTAATGTAGAAATATGGCATGTCTGATCTTCGCGCTTTCTTCGAAGCAGATTCTCGTTGGCTCGACCATTATGGCTTCCGCCCATTAGATATTCCGTCGCTATTAGGGGGATTGAGCGCCTAAGGCTCATCGAAAACTAAATGAAATTCACCCTATCCTGGCTGAAGGATCACCTAGAAACTTCAGCAACGCTAACTGAGATTGTCGAAACGCTAACGCGTATCGGGTTAGAAGTGGAACATGTGCACGATCCAGCTGCGCAGTTAAAAGACTTTATCATTGGTCATGTTATCGACGCGAAACCTCACCCCAACGCGGATCGTCTGCGTGTTTGTATGGTAGAGACTGGCACAGGAACGCCCATACAAGTTGTCTGCGGCGCCCCCAATGCGCGCGCAGGGCTTAAAACAGTTTTTTCAGCGCCAGGCACGTATATTCCAGCTAAAAAAATCACACTCGGCAAAGGCGTTATCCGTGGCGTCGAGTCGCTTGGCATGCTGTGCTCCGCCGCCGAACTAGAACTCTCTAATGATCATGACGGCATTATCGAACTGCCAGAAGACGCACCCGTTGGAAAAATATACGCAAAATGGGCCGGCTTTGACGATCCTATTATCGAGATTAATTTAACGCCCAATCGCCCCGACGCCGCAGGCGTCTTTGGCATTGCGCGCGACTTGGCGGCAGCAGGGATTGGCGTTCTTAAAACTAAGCCAATCCAGCTCAATAAAAGCTCATTCCCATGTCCAACAAAAATCTCCTCTGCTCTGCCTGACGCAGACTCTTCACTAGCGCCGCTTTTTGGACTTAGATTGATCAAGGGCGTCAAAAATGGCCCAAGTCCGCAGTGGCTTCAAGATCGGTTGCGCGCAATTGGCCTAAGACCAATCAACAGTCTGGTGGATATCACGAATTTTCTTACCTTTGATCACGCGCGTCCCCTGCATGTGTTCGATGCAAAGAAGATCAAGGGCGACCTTACGATTCGGCTAGCACATAAGGGAGAAACCCTTACCGCGCTCGACGGTAAAACTTATGAGCTTGATCAAACAATGGTTGTCATCTGTGATGCAACTGGCGTTGAGTCCATAGCCGGCGTCATGGGCGGAGCTGCAACCGGCTGCGATGACAAGACAACAGATGTTTTGCTTGAAACAGCTTTATGGGACGCGCAAAATATTGCGCACACTGGCCGCAAATTGGGTATTTCCAGCGATGCGCGATACCGCTTTGAACGCGGCGTTGACCCTGCTTTCGCAATACCAGGGGCTGAACTCGCAACACAACTCATTTTAGAATACTGCGGCGGAGAAGCCTCTGATCTAACCCTGCTAGACTCAACGATGCCAGCTAACAGAGTAATCAATTTTCCCTGGCGAGAAACCTTGCGTTTGACGGGCGTGGACACGCCAATCAAACAAGCCTCAACATTGCTCGAAGGGTTAGGCTTCCACGTTAGGGACAATGGGGCACAAGCTGACATTACAATTCCCAGCTGGCGGCCCGATATTACCAACAAAGCAGATATCGTTGAGGAAATATTCCGCCTCTCTGGCGTAGATAATGTGCCTTCAACGCCACTACCGCGCCTTGAAGCCATTGAGCCCGCAACACTCACGCTCCTTCAAAAACGCGCCCGCGTTTCAAGACGCGCTTTGGCAACGCAAGGCTTATCAGAAGCCATTACCTGGTCTTTTATTTCAAAAGAACAGGCAAAGATTTTTGGCGGCGGCTCAGAAACATTAGAGCTCGCCAATCCAATTTCTGCTGAGCTTTCATCAATGCGTCCGAGCTTACTGCCCGGCCTTGCTTGTGCGGCGCAACGCAATGTTGCGCGCGGCCTGAATGAACAAGCGCTTTTTGAAGTTGGACAAATTTTCCATGACGCTTCCGAAACAGGTCAACGCCTCGCCGTTGCCGCAATCCGTCGCGGACTCAGCGGCGCGGGCCGACATTGGCGTCAGGATGCGAAACGTTCTGATGTTTTTGACGCCAAAGCTGATGTATTTTCGCTTTTGCAAAGCTTGGGCGTGTCAATCGCAGGGCTGCAAATTGCGCCCTGCAACGTTCCCTGGTTTCATCCTGGCCGCTCAGCAACATTACAGTTTGGCCCGAAGGCGATCATCGGTCACTTTGGAGAACTACATCCGCGCGCACTCAAGACGCTCGATATAGAAGGCGCCATCAGCGGATTTGAGATCATACTCAATGCGCTTCCAGCACCAAAAATTAAACCTACAAAAATGAAACCAAAATTGGAGATCTCAGATCTTCAGCCGCTCACGCGTGATTTTGCATTTATCGTTGATCAAACAGCAAAGGCTGGAGATCTGTTGAAAGCTGTCGCAAGCGCCGACCGAGAACTCATTACATCAACGACAATATTCGACGTATATGAAGGAACCGGCATTCCGGAGGGGAAAAAATCGATTGGTATCGCTGTTACACTTCAACCGCGGGAAAAAACGCTCACAGACGCTGAAATTGAAACTGTCGCCCAAAAGATTATCACTGAAGCTCAGAGAAAAACTCAGGCGACTCTCCGGTAAAATGATCAGGACTTCCCTCCTTTTTCTTTTAACAGCGTTTTTTATCCTCAAAACGGCAGAGGCCGCGCCGCGCTCGATAGATGACTGCGAAAAAATTAAAGAGGCCGAAGCTTACAATCTTTGCCTTGCCTCTTTTGGCCCTGTGCGGGGGCAACACAATAAAACTTATCCCGGCCTCGCCAGCGACAGCGCCGCCTCTGCTAGCGGAATGCAAGCTTCCCCGCCCTCTTCTCGCCGGGGCGTCAGCGGACGCCATAACTTGAACCGGGGTCATTTTGGCCGCATGCGGCTCGAATTAAAGCCTAAACATCGTTAAACAGAGCTCAAAGCCGCCATTGCTCTTTGTGCGTGATGAATTTATTGCTTGGCAAATACGTCCAGCGAGATTAAGAAACCCGTTCCTGGGCTGACAGAAGAATCTTCAGCCTCGTTTTCAGTATTGAGCTTCCGCTAGAATCATAAGCGTAATCAATGCCTTGTGAGAATAGCGGCGGATAGGCCGGCGGAACCGAGGTCTTACCTCGTGTCCTGTTCGGTCATGTCCTGTCCGAGACTGCCGGCGCACGCGAGGGGTTTTACTACCCTATAGCGGCTCAATCGGCCCAAAAAACAATGGGTCCTCCATTGTTCTAAGGGCGGCCTGCACAGACGGGGAAACCGTAAATTTCGGTCGTTCGCGGAAACTCCGCTAGCGTCCTTCGATTTTGGTTCGCGCCCCTTCAACCGCCGTTTTTTACGTCGGGGACAGGATCTACGGCGCCGATTGTCCCGCATTGTGCGGACTCAGACAAGCGGCATGTCGCAACCGGCGGGCTGAGCCCGCCAGTGGAGAGAGCAACCGTGGACAGAGCGGAAAAAAAAG
>RFXM01000034.1 GCA_009921565.1 Methylocystaceae bacterium
TTTCTTTTCCATTACACATTGAAGCGGATGTTGATGCTTGCGCGCAAAATCCATTACTTGAGTGACTTTGGTTTCCGCGATTTCATATGTATAAATGCCACATTCTCCAACACCATGATTATGAACATGTAGCATAATCTGGAGAGCTTCCTCGGCTGATTTATTAAAGTATTTCCGTAAGACAATGATCACAAATTCTTGGGTTGTGTAATCGTCATTAAGCAACAATACGCGATACATATTGGGTCGACGGGTTTGTTGTAGCGGACGCGTGATCAGGGCCGTGCCGCCATTATCGCTATCAGATTTCTTGGACCCGCCCTTGCCAGCCTCTATAGGCGGCAAGCTTGCGATAGAGTTATTTCTCAAGGGTGGTTTTCTTGTCACGCTAGAAATAGAGGTTGGCGGTTGGGGGCATTTGGGGGAGCCTATGGAGAGTAACTGGGCGGGATTGTTTCCTATTTAGTAATCCTAACCCTAGATTTCTTCCTTCAGGGCCGCTTGGCAAGCAGGAATTTTCTAAAAATGAGGCCTGGGTGAATTATTGTGAACCGTAAATTTACTCTAAACGGGTAGGGCTAGGGCGAAAATCATCATGAGTTAGCGTCATGTCCCTGGAACCGTCACAACCCAAACCGTCAAAAAAAACGTTGTTTACGAAAGATAATCAAGACTCCCCCAGTAATGGGGTGTTTAGTTTGGCCCTGCTTTCCGCCGCCGTATTGATCTGTGGGGTAATGGCGGCGAAAACTCTCGCCTTTGTTGTCGATGGGTTGGACCCTCCATCGGTCATTGTTGCTTTAAAGCAGACTGCGCATCAAGAGAATGCGCCGCCAATGCATACTCGGGCGCTTTCGGATCGATTCCTGCGAAAAGGATTAGATGATATAGCCACGGGATCTATTGACCATAAACGAGGGAACTGAATCGTTTTAATATATTTTAGGCTTTAAGCTTAAGCGCTGGATCGTGTAAAACGCCAATATTGACATTTGTCCAATTTAACGTCATTGAGCTTCTTAGCTCGGATATTTGCTCTGAAGATCTAATACCGTCCAGAGCCTGTGGTCTGCCAGTTAAAGACCGGTTTTTCGTGAAAAGTATCTGGGCTTCTCCTCCGCAAGCGCATTTGTGCAGCCCGCTTTTTACGCACATTTATAGGATAATTAATGAATTTTACTGATTTGGGCCTTTCAGAGAAGGTTCTGGCTGCTGTTCAGGCCTCTGGCTACACAACGCCAACCCCGATCCAGACTCAGGCCATTCCGCCAGCCCTTCAAGGTAAAGACATTTTGGGCATTGCTCAGACGGGCACAGGCAAAACAGCCGCCTTTACTTTACCAATGCTCAGTCGCCTTGAATTGGGCCGCGCGCGCGCAAGAGTGCCGCGCACGCTAATCCTCGAACCAACACGCGAACTTGCAGCTCAAGTAGAGGAGAGTTTTGCAAAATATGGCGTCAATCATCGGCTCAATGTGGCGTTGCTCATAGGCGGCGTTTCATTTGGGGATCAAGAGGCAAAAATTATGCGCGGGGCCGACGTCCTGATTGCTACGCCTGGCCGACTGCTTGATTTTTTTGATCGTGGCAAACTCCTTCTTACAGGAATAGAAATTCTAGTAATCGATGAAGCAGACCGCATGTTAGATATGGGCTTCATTCCCGACATTGAGCGTATTTGCAAGCTCGTGCCGTTTACGCGTCAAACACTTTTTTTCTCAGCAACAATGCCACCGGAGATTACCCGGCTAACCGAAGCTTTTTTGCATAATCCAGTCCGGATAGAGGTTGCCCGCGCCTCAACGACAGCTTCGACAATACGTCAGGCGCTTGTTGCTTCGCATGGAGCTGCAGATAAGCGTGAAACTTTACGAAGATTAATTCGTGAGGCGGAAAATTTAAAAAATGCGATTATTTTTTGTAATCGCAAGCGAGATGTTGCGATTGTTCATCGGTCTTTGCAAAAGCATGGCTTTTCCGCTGGAGCTCTCCATGGCGACATGGATCAATTGGCCCGAATGGCGTCGCTTGAGGCTTTCAAGACTGGAGATGTGTCTCTCCTCGTTTGTTCTGACGTCGCAGCGCGTGGACTTGATATTCCAGATGTTGGCCACGTCTTTAATTTCGATGTGCCGACGCATAGCGAGGACTATGTACATCGCATTGGAAGAACGGGACGCGCAGGTCGATCGGGCGTTGCTTTGACAATCGTTACGCAAGACGACGGTAAGTATATTGATCAAATTCAATCCTTAATTGGCGAGCCAATTAGTTGGGAAGGGCCTTCTTTTCAGGAACTCCCTGCGCCTTCGATCCGGCGCGATGTTCATGAAACTCGAGGTGACAGGGGTTCACGCGCTCGAGAAGCAGGCGATCGGAGCGGCCGTCGGGAACGTCCCGCCCGCGTGGAGACGGCCTCAGAGCGCGAGAAACCCATTTCACAAACGGGGGCGTTTGCGCCAAAGGGCTATGAGCGCGAATTTACTCGTCCGCGTCCTGTCGCCGATGAGAGACGACAGCGGCTTCCTCGCAGACATTTTGAGGATGATGGACCGCCAGTTATTGGTTTAGGCGATCACGTGCCGTCATTTTTACTTAGACCGGTTACCTTTAAATCAGAGCCTGTTACAGAAGAGTAAGGCTTGGTTAGGCTTTAAAAGGCGTCATGGCTGCTTTAATTTTTTCTGCTTGCGCAGCCAATATGGCGTCGTCCGCCATGGCGCCAGGTGGACGCAACGCAACACCTTCCCATCGTGGCAGGATATGAAAATGTAGGTGGAATATAACCTGTCCGCCAGCGCTTTCGGTAAATTGATGCAAGGTGACGCCATCAGCGGCAAGCGCAACTTTTACCGCCCGCGCAACATGCTGCACGCGTTTAATTAGTTCAGCCAATGTATTCGTCGGAACGTCCAGAAGGCCTCTCGCGCCATCTTTAGGAATGACAAGCACATGGCCTTCAGCGCGTGGCATAATATCCATGAAAGCGAGGGACATTTCGTCCTCATAGACCTTATGGGAAGGAATTTCTCCTCGAAGGATCTTTGCAAAGATATTATTGGGATCGTAAGCTTCTGTCATGTTGCACTCTTAATCCCCATAATCAAAAGCCCGAATATTCGTGACCCGAAAATCTGCGGCTGGATAGACCCCGACTATTTCTAATTCCTTAGAAAAAAAGGATAATTCCTCGAGAGCGCGGCTTAGCGCAGGTTGATGCGGATGGCCATCTACATCGACGAGGAAACGTGTTGCTGCGAATTCGCCATCAACCATATAGCTCTCAAGTCTCGTCATATTGACGCCATTTGTCGCAAATCCACCCAGCGCTTTGTAGAGCGCAGCAGGCACGTTACGCACTCGAAAAATAAATGTCGTGATTGTCGCGGGACAATCTTTTGACGCCCAATTTTTCGTTTTAGAGAGCACAACGAAACGCGTTGTATTGTGAGCTTCATCTTCGACGTTATTGGCTAAAATATCCAATCCATAGATTTGAGCCGCCAGTAAGGGCGCCAAAGCGGCTTTTTGCGGGTCATTCCACTCAGCCACTTCCCGCGCAGCGCCAGCTGTGTCTCCGGCAGTAAAGGCATTGAGCCCAAGATCACGAATAATCTTACGACATTGTCCAAGCGCATGTATGTGACTGTAGACGTTTCTCAATCCTTCTCGCGTAGCGCCTTTTGGCGCCATGAGGTGAAAATGAATGGGGAGAAAATATTCATCAACAATGTGTAAAGATGATTTTGGCAACCGGCAATCGAATTTTCGATTGGAATCATCGCGAATTGGGCGCGTCCTTCTGAAACCGCAGCAAAAGCATCTTCAAATGTCGGGCAAGGTAGGGGAGTCAGATCAGGATAGGCGTCGCGGCAAGCGATATCAGAGTTGGCGCCAGGTTCTCCCTGAAAGGCGATGAATTGTGTCACGATCTTTCCTAGTCAGCCAATCCAAAAGTCAAAATGTCTATATCTTTAGAGGTATCAACTGATAACCCAGAATGATCCACTAGGGCTAGATCGATACGCATGCCCGCCTCTAAAGCGCGTAATTGTTCAAGCCTTTCTCGCAGTTCAAGCGGTGAGGGCGCTAATTTGCTAAAGCGCGACAGGATCTCTCGTTTAAAAGCATATACGCCAATGTGTTGAAGCATGGGGCCTTCTCCCCAAGGGGCAGGCGCTCGGGTAAAATACAATGCTCTAGCCCGATTTGAACTCTCCACAGCGGCGATGACTTTAACAATATTGGGATCATTAACTTGAGTTGGCGTGAAGCGCGTCGCTAGCGTACCTATATCGACCCCAGGCTGGTCAAGGAGTCCTACGGCTTGGCTGAGCGCATGGCGGGTAAGGCCAAATTGATCACCCTGAAGATTAATTATTTTCCCAAACTGTTCCTCAGGGTCAAGGCGTGTCAGAGCTTCAAAGATACGATCGCTGCCGGAAGCATGATCTACGCGCGTAATCAGCGCCATCCCGCCTGCGTCGAGAATGATTTTTGCAACCGACTCGCTATCTGTCGCAACAAAAACAGGAGCGATGTCAGCTTCTTTAGCTTGCCGCCAAACATGCAAAATCAAGGGCTCGCCGTTGATTTTCAATAGCGGTTTGGATGGGAGTCGTTTCGATCCCAGTCGAGCCGGAATTATAATTACCGGCGCATTTCGCGCCATCTGATCAGTAGACGTTATTATCTTCGGCAGTCCAGCCCTTATCAGTTTTGACGAAATTGAGCGTGCCTTCACTCGTCAGGATTTCGCTTTTTGCAAAAGTTCTATCCTCTCCAATTCCCAGAAAAGCGCACTTGCCTCTCTCGCGTTCTTCTTTGCACTTAGCTTCGAATCCTTCTGGGAATTGTATTTCCGCTTCATACATCAGCTCAAAAGCATTGATCGCATCTCGTTTGAGCTCTTTCCCCTGAACTTTTTTAAATGAAACAATTTTTGCATCTACGCCGTTCTTTTCCAAAATATTGCGTAATACTTTTGCTCCTGTTGCGTCGCCGGGGAGATGATCACCGCAACCAGCTAAGCTAAGCATGGCTCCTAACGCTAATAAAATCTGCGTATTCCTAGTGATCATATTTTCCTCCGAAACCACATCTGCGTCAGGACGACTAAAGCCTAACTAGAGCAAGAAACAAGATTTTCCATTGGCCTAAGATTTGGGCCTTAAGACACCTCAGGGGAAGCGATGCTTTGAGGGGCGCGCTTAGGGAGAGTTGATTTTTTGGCCGGCGAGAGTAACCTGACCAAAGTCAAAAAATTAGACATTTTAAGCCTTCGTCAAAGCTGACGCGCGAGGCAAAATAAGGGCTTAATCTATACCCTACGGAGCGCTCAGGTCCGCCGCATCTCCTGGGTCCGTGGGGTTGGTCGGCTGGCGATGGCGGGAGTGGCCTCCTTGAAGCCATCGTCAGTCGGATCGTATTTTTTAAATACTAGCTTTTCTGTCTTGGTGCGCGCATTTTTCTTGGTGACATAGAAAAAACCCGTGTCGGCTGATGACAGGAGCTTAATCTTAATCATGGCGGATTTGGCCATTTTCTAATCCATTTCAAATAAAAAAAAGGACCACCCCGCGCGAGATCGTCGGCAGGTGTTGGAATTGGCCGCAACATACGGCGAAGACCCAGGATGTCAAGTGCGGCCTCGCCTCCTTCTGTCATTTTCTAACTTGTTGTCTCTTTGCTGTTTTCGTCGTTTTGAGATCGCGTTTTTGGGAAAATTTTTGGCAGGCGTTCTTTTGACGCCCCCATCAACGACTTCAAAGCGTAGAGCGCCGGCGATGGGCGCGGCTTCAACTAATTTGACAATGATTTGATCGGCTAATCTGTAGCTGACACCAGAACGGGAACTGAGGGCGTGGGCTCTTTCATCATAGGCGTAATATTCACGACCAAGCGTCGCTGCAGGCACAAACCCATCGGCTCCCGTATCCAGCAATCGTATAAAGAGTCCCACGCGGGTGACGCCTGAGATGCGCGCTTGAAACTGGGCGCCAATTTTTGTCATTAAATGATGCGCGATTAAACGATCCACCGTTTCGCGTTCTGCCGCCATCGCTCGCCGTTCTGCCGCTGAGATCCGCGCGGCGATTTCCGCAAGCTCTTGCGCAGTCGTATCTGGCATTGCGCCTTCGCCGATATTTAGCGCACGGATAAGCGCTCGATGCACAATGAGATCTGCATAACGTCTGATGGGTGAGGTAAAATGAGCGTATCGACGCAAATTGAGTCCAAAATGACCATAGTTTTCATGAGTATATTCAGCTTGAGCCTGAGTGCGAAGAACAATCTCATTGACTATATCTTCATGTTCCATCCCTTTAAGACGGGTTAGAATTGCATTGAAGTTTGCTGGTTTTAAAACTTGGCCTTTTGATAATTTTACGCCAATTGTGCCTAAAAACTCGGAAAGAGCATTGATTTTTTCGCGTGAGGGTTCGTCGTGCGCCCGGTAAATCAATTGTTGTCGATGCGCCTCAAGGGTCTCCGCTGCTGCGACATTCGCCAAAATCATGAATTCTTCAATGAGCCGGTGCGCTTCAAGTCTAGGCGGGATGATAACGCGATCAAAGGCGCCGTCGGGTTTTAAGAGTATCTTTCTTTCCGGCAAGTCAAGCTCAAGAGGCGCGCGTATTCTTCTCTCATGTTGAAGCGCTTCATGGGCCTTAAACAGAGAACGCAGCGCCTCGAGCAAGTTAGCGGTTATTTCATCTGGTCGCCCTTCGATGGCTTCCTGGGCTTGAGAATAGGATAGCTTGGCGCGAGAGCGGATCATCACACGATGAAACTGATGGTCGAGTTTCTTACCCTGCGCAGTAACGCGTAATTTTACTGCTAGGGCAGGACGATCTTGATGAGCTTTCAGTGAACAAAGATCATTCGAGATTCTCTCTGGCAACATTGGTACGACGCGATCAGGAAAATAGACTGAATTGCCACGATCAAGAGCGTCGCGATCTAGAGACGAACGGGGTTTAACGTAATAAGCAACATCTGCAATGGCTACGCATATAATAAATCCGCCATGGTTATTAACATCTTGATCTAAGATCGCATAAACAGCATCATCATGATCTTTAGCATCGGGTGGATCAATAGTTATAAAAGGCAAATCTCGCCAGTCTTCTCGATTTTGAAAATTAGCTTCACACGCTTTTTCAGCTTCTAAAATTGTTTCATCTTTAAAAACATCCGGTATGTCATGACTGCGGATGGCGATAAGACTTAAAGCTTTTTCACTTGTAACTGATCCTAATGTCTCCTTGATGCGCGCGCGTGTTTTGTTAATGTGCTCAATGCTAACTAGGTCTCCGTGTTTTCCTGGCCCAGTGTCATTTGGGCCGATTAGGATCTGTCTGCCGAGTTGTTTTTTATCCACTGGCGTGACATAGGCTGATCCATTCGCTTCGATGTTTAAAATACCTAATATCCGATTACGCGCTCGGGGCAGAATTTTAATTACCCGTCCGACATAGGGTGGATCCTTCGGTCCAGCATCTGGGTTACGTTCGGCTCGAGCTAAAACGCGATCGTTAACGCCTGGCAGAGGTTGACCGGTTTTTGCGCGTCTGGGAGCGTGGATCAATATTCTCGGCGGCGGCCCCAATTCATCGTCATCCCACTCCACCGGAATAGCGATAAGCTCGCCGTCACGATCCCGTTCAATAATTTCGACAAGCGCGACTGGAGGGAGTTTGCTTTTTTTAGCGATCAGCTTGCCTTGTTTTTCCAAGGCTCCTGTTTCAACTAATTCTTTTAAGATGCGCTTAATCGCAAGGCGATGGTCGCCCTTTAAGCCGAAGGCTCGGGCGATTTCACGCGTCCCGATACGCGGTTCTTGACGCAACTGACTCTCGCGTTCGATAAAAGCAAGAATTTCATCGACTGATGGTATTTGTGCGTCGTGTTTTTTTATGGACACATGTTAACTCTAAAAATAGTTATACGGAATTGTCAGAAGCATGAGCTAAATTGAGCTAATCTTTCTTTGACTGAACTCGTCGAATTGATTTATTTTTCTGTAACTTTTTTAGCAGGCGTTTTTTTCTTGGCGGTTTTTTTTGCAGGCGCTTTCTTAGCTAGTGTTTTACTCGGCTTTTTTTTGTCTCCCGCTTCTGCGCTGCCAGCGCTATCAGTTTTCTTCTTAGTTTGTGAGGCTTTTTTTGTAGTCGATTTTGTTTTCTTTACCGGTCCTTTTGCGTCAATTAAGCCAATCGCTTCTTCTAGCGTTATTAAATCCGCCGTGAGATTGTTGGGTAGCGTTGCGTTAATTTTTCCCAAATTGACGTAAGGTCCATACCTTCCAGCACGAACAGTTATGGCGCCGCCATTAGGATGCTCACCAAGTAAGCGACCGCTAGTGTTGCTTCCCGAGGCCTTTGATGCAATGAGTTCTAAGGCTTGATCTAGAGTCAGGGCGCTGGGATCGACAGCGCGTGGGATCGTCGCATTTACCTTGCCCCAATTTACATAAGGGCCAAATCTTCCAGCCTTTACTGAAACGTTTCCGCCATCAGGATGGTCGCCAAGCGATCTGCCAGGCTCAGATGCGCCTGAAAATCTGCCCCCCCCGCCGCCAGATTCTTTTTGCACGATTAAATCAATCGCCCGATTGGCTCCGATAGTGAGCACATCGTCTTCCCGGCCAATATTTGCGTAAGTTTTTCCGTGCTGCACATAGGGCCCATAGCGCCCAATATTGGCTAGGATCGGTTCGCCTGAAGTTGGATGTTTGGCGACTTGCCTCGGTAAGGAGAGTAGGGCGAGGGCTTGTTGTAAAGTCAGTTCGTCGGCTCGAATATTTTTAGGTAAAGAGGCGCGTTTTGGTTTTTCTGAGGAGCCTTCCTCCTGTTCGCCCTCTTGAACATAGGCGCCAAAGCGACCATCGCGCAGACTTATTTCAGCGCCAGTTTCTGGGTCTTGACCCAAAACTTTCACGCCGGGCTGCGCTCCTTGCTGTGCTTCGCCATTGGGCGGGGTTAAGGTGCGTGTGAAGCGACATTCAGGATAATTTGAACAGCCAATGAATGCGCCAAATTTTCCGACTTTAAGAGAGAGTTGACCATTGCTGCATGAAGGACAGCCGCGAGGATCGCCGCCATCCTCTTTCGCTGGAAAAATATGAGGACCGAGAAGTTCGTTCAGGCTATCGAGAACTTGCGTCGTTCGCAGCTCTTTTGTTTCATTTACAGCGAGGGAAAAATCTTTCCAAAATTCTCGAAGAACTTCTTTCCAGTTTAGCTCATTATTCGAGACGAGATCGAGTTTTTCTTCAAGACTAGCCGTGAAATCAAACTCTACGTAGCGGGAAAAGAAACTCTCAAGAAAGGCGACGACGAGGCGGCCTTTATCTTCTGGCATGAGCCTTTTTTTATCTAACCTTACATAATCGCGATCCCGTAGCACTCCTAGCGTTGACGCATAGGTTGAGGGTCGACCAATTCCAAGTTCTTCCATTCTTTTTACCAGAGTTGCCTCCGTGAAACGAGGCGGCGGCTCCGTGAAATGCTGAGAAGCCTCTATTTTTTCACGAGAAAGCAGTTCATTTTCGGTCATCAAGGGCAATCGGCTGCTATCTTCGTCAGCGTCGTCATCGCGGCCTTCTTGATAAAGTTCAAGGAAGCCAGCAAAGCGCACGACTTGACCGGTTGCGCGAAGATCAATCTTTCGTGCGCCAGCGATTGCGTCAATTTCAACCGTTGTGCGCTCTATTTCGGCCGACTCCATTTGGCTTGCAATTGTTCGAACCCAAATCAATTCATATAATTTTGCTTGCTCTGGCTCGAGATATTTCGCCATATTTTTTGGTAGACGCGCTGCGTCAGTAGGACGAATGGCTTCATGCGCTTCCTGGGCATTTTTAGCCTTAGCCATATATTTTCTAGGCGCTTTTGGAACGAAACGCTCGCCATATTCTTTCTTAATTACATCACGGACGCTTGCGACAGCTTCAGGCGCCATATCCACGCCATCTGTTCGCATGTATGTAATAAGACCGGCTGTTTCGCCTCCTATATCCACGCCTTCATAGAGGCGTTGAGCAATTCTCATTGTTGCAGCTGGAGCCAGCCCAAGCTTGCGCGAAGCCTCTTGTTGAAGCGTTGAGGTTGTAAATGGGGCATAAGGATTGCGTTTAATCGGCTTTGCTTCAATCGACCGCACACTAAAGCTAGCGCGATCAAGCGCGTTTTTAAAATCTTCTGCGACGCTAGCTTCATTAATATCCAGCCGGGTAATTTTATTTCCATCAGCGCCTACTAAGCGGGCGGTAAAGAGTTCATTGGCGGAGGTTTTAAGATGCGCGACAAGCGACCAATATTCACGCGGAATGAATTTTTCGATCTCTAATTCGCGGTCGCATACAAGCCGGAGAGCAACGGATTGAACGCGTCCAGCTGATCGTGAGCCTGGAAGTTTACGCCATAATACGGGAGAGAGAGTGAAGCCTACGAGATAATCCAGGGCCCGCCTGGCTAGATACGCATCTACCAGCGCTTGATCGATCTCTCTTGGGTGCGCCATAGCCTCTTTGATGGCGTCTTTGGTAACTGCGTTGAAAACCACCCGTTCAATTTTTTTATCTTTAAGAACGCGCTTCTTATTTAAAATATCGAGCAGATGCCATGAAATTGCCTCTCCCTCTCGATCGGGGTCGGTAGCTAGGATTACTTTTTGCGCGCCTTTTACGGCATCGGCGATCGCTGAGACGCGCTTGGCCCCTTTGGCGTCCATTTCCCATAACATGGAAAAATCATTTTCAGGGTCGACGGATCCATCTTTGGGGGGCAGGTCGCGGACATGTCCATAGCAAGCGATGACTTGAAAATCACGGCCAAGGTATTTGTTAATTGTTTGCGCTTTAGCTGCGGACTCAACAATTACGACATTCATTAATAATATATCCTAAACACGCCGCAGTGCTCTGCGGGCGCGATAATTGGGCAGTCTGGCGGCGGGTAAATGGTCGCAAGCGACGGCCGCTGTCAAATCCCGCCGCTAAGACCCCTGCGACGCTCTTAAGCCGAAGCAGGCGTCAAAAGATAACAAACTCAGTGATTTCATTGAATAAAAGAGCGAGCAAGCAGTCCCTGATTGCAAAGAACGCCAGCTCTTGCCCCGCATCGGCCCCTCCTGTATGAGCGGGCTCTGATCAAGCGCAATGCGCTTTGGTCATCGGATGGCCTCGTGGCGGAGTGGCTACGCAGAGGACTGCAAATCCTTGTACTCCGGTTCGAATCCGGACGAGGCCTCCATAAATAAAACCACCGGAGCAAAGCTTCAGGAAAACTGGCGATGATTTTGCTGGTGGTTGGACAGTTGCTGACGTTGAAGCGTTGGCGCGAGAGCTTGATCAGGAGGCTAAATGTTACATGCGTTAATCGCTGAGGCTCAGGCGCGTTTTGATGCTGCAACGCGTGAATTAAAGCAGGCGGCTTTAAATTTTGACGTCGCGGACGAGGAGTTGCTTGAGTTAAGAGAGAAAGCCCGCAAACTTCATGAGGAGCTTGCTGCGTTAGATCGGAAATTATTGAAAAAAGGTTTCTTTAGTTTTCTTAAATTCTGGTGACGTCTACTGATCGCCAAGGATACGCCGCCAGGCACAGACATTGTTTGTATTGATGACTCTCCAGGCGACTATGGGCCGACTGGGTTGAGCCTTGGCGCAGTATATACGCTTGATCGTATTGAATCATGTGTTGGCGAAACCTTTGCCGTATTATTGAAAGAAATGCATCCAGCTTTGTCTTACGCCCCACCCTGGGGACTCGTTTTGATCGGATATGAGTTAAGTCGATTTCGATATCTTGAACTTCCTGACGACTTGACACGTCTTCTCGACGAGGAAGGGCTGGAGTTATGCGATCAAGCCTTTTGCTAATCGTGACATTTAGGACGCTTTGATTAATTCTTCGCGAAGCGTTCGAAGGATTTCTTCCACATAAAATGGCTTCTCAACGATTGCACGATCACGATGGGCTTCAGGTAAGCCCGCGCGGCCATGGCCAGTTGTGAAGACGAAAGGTAATTCCCTGGCAGCTACCGTATCAGCGACGCTGTCAATTGTTTCATGGCCTAGGTTGACGTCGAGAACGGCAATTTCAAATAAAGTGTTTTCGGCGAGTTTCTTCGCTTGGGCGATCGATCTCCCAACTCCGACAATGATCATTCCAAAGTCATGAAGCGTTTCTTCTAGAGCTAGCGCGATAAAGGGATCATCCTCAACAATGAGGACTCTTGCGCCAATTAAAGGATCAGCGATAGGCGTCGGTCCAGCCTTAGGGGCGTCCTCATTGGATAGATCTGGAGACTCTGATCTTGGCATGGGACGATCGTGAGGCTGAATGGAGGATCTGTCTAGATCTCAAGTTCTTAATTCAGATAATTTTCTGCCGGATATGCAGAAGCGACCAGAGAGCCAAAGCAATCCATGCAAAAAGCGTTACGCTCCCGCCAAGCGGCGCGGCAAAAGGAAACAAGCGACCTTCGAGATAGGCGCGAGAGATTAAATCCGCCGAAAACAAGCTTACGCCTGACTGCATGGAAATTATAATGCCAACCAGGAGGCGACCGTTGAGTGTGACTGAACACAGAAAGGCTGCGAGCGCTAAGCCGCAGGCTGCATGTATCATAAGAAATTGACTTGCTGTTCCAAGCAGGGGCATTTTATCGGCCCCATGAGAGGCGGCGGCCGCCAAGCCCACGCCCGCCGCCCCATGTAAGGCTGCAATGAATACGATTAGCTTAGTGATATTCATGGGTGAGGATCTCAGGATAGGGGCATGCCGGAGGATAGTTTTGTTGTGATTTGAGTATTTATCATGTTTACTATTATACAGTCTGTAAAATACCCCGATCGATATTAAATAGACAGATGTTCTCACTTTTCGGAGTAAGCGCCAATGACGGCTGTGGGTAGTTTGATTTGCTTTGCTATATTTATCTCCGGCTGTTTTGGCGTGTATTTACGCTTACGTCAGATCCAAAATGTAGCGCGTAATCGTGATGCTGTCCCGCAAGATTTCATCCGCGAAGTGACTTTGTCTGATCATCAACGAGCGGCAGATTACACGATTGAGCGCACCAGATTTGGTATTGCAGAATTAGCTTTTGATACCCTTACGAGCATTTTATGGCTTACAGCTTGGTTATCTCCCTTGTACTTTTTTATTGCCAATTACATCGACTCTGGCATCACGCGAAGCGTTATGGTCGTTATTAGTTTTGGAGTTATTTCTCATTTTCTTGAAATCCCTTTTTCACTATTTAATAGTTTTTGGATTGAAGAAAAATTTGGATTTAATAGGCTTACGGTAAAAACCTTCCTTTTAGATGAGGTGAAAACTTCTCTAATTACCTGTGTGATTGCGATCCCAGCTCTTTATGCCATGTTTGCCTTGCTCAAGGCATTCCCAGATACTTGGTGGATTTTTTCATTCGCGATATTTATGACTTTGACTGTGGCCATGACGGTGATTTATCCGACTTTAATTGCGCCGCTTTTTAACAAGTTCACGCCCATGGGAGAGGGGGCTACCAAGGAACGAATGGAAAGCTTGCTGTTAAAGTGCGGGTTCGAGTCGAAAGGCTTGTTCATAATGGATGCTTCCAAGCGTTCGGCTCACGGCAACGCCTATTTCTCAGGCTTTGGGAAAGCTAAAAGGATAGTTTTTTTTGATACTTTACTTGAGAAGCATACGCTTGATGAAATCGAGTCAATTCTTGCTCATGAGTTAGGTCACTTTAAATACGGTCATGTTTTTCAAATAATTTTTCAGTCAGCGCTTATTGCTTTTATTGGGTTCTTTGTCATTTATTACGCCCTTTCATCAGGCATAATTAGTATTTGGTTCAATCTACAAAATGACCCTGGCGTCGTATTAATCGCTCTCTTACTTGCAAAAGAACCAATTTCTCTCATCCTCACGCCTGTATTATCATGGAGATCGAGAAAAGCTGAATTTGAAGCGGATGATTTTGCCCGCAAGATCGTTGGACAAGAGGCGATGATTTCCGCGTTGACTCGGCTAACCCGGGATAATTTAGCGTCCCTAACGCCAGATCCCTTATTTGCAGCTTTTTACTTTTCACACCCACCAGTTCCGCTAAGAGTCGCCCAACTCCGAGTTGAAGCAAGTTAAGCAAGCCCATGAGGGGGCAGGGTTGTTCTATGACTAGAGAGCGTTAACTGCGGACGGTTGAGGCAGAAGACTTTTAGTAAAAACCCGGCCCCCAGCCTGGACCCCATGGACCCCAGCCTCCCCAATTCATCATCGCAGACTGGTTCATTTCGGCGGCGGCGAGTTGATCATCTGCAATATTTTTTGCAAGTTTGATTTGTTGATACTGCTGGTAGTTTATTTCTGTGCCTGCATATAAACATTGGCACTGAGCAGCGTCAGCATAGATGTAATAATTCTTACCATTTTTCGTATGCACCATAATTTTATTTTGTGTTAGCGCCTTTAGCAAAGCGAGTTTAGCAGGGGTGTCTGCTTTTTTCATTGTAAATTGCGCTGCTGAAAGCATATCTTCTGTATCTTGAGCCCCCATACTCGCACACCCTGCAAAACCCATAAGAATGACAAGAAAATAAAGAGTGCGCTTTAACATTAGTTTCCCCCAGAAATTAAGTTTATTAAGTTATTAAGCCTTTACCATCTACAAAGAGTTAATTTTCGTAAAGGAAAGTTAAGAAATGATTTCAGTGTTCTGTAAATACTATCGATCAATCGACAATAAATAACAAATGAGTCTTTATGCTAGTAAAAAGCATTTAAGGACCAAGAATGGATCTTCCAAAGACTTAAATACGGCAGGCATATTGATTGAGACTAATTATTAGCTAGTTCTTAACAGGGAATTTTTACAGCTTTGTATCCAGTAAAGTCTCCCCAATCATTATATTGGGGTGTTTTAGACTTACAAAGTTTTGATTTTTTTCCAAACTCTTTATCAAATTGTACATCTTGGTCTGAGGATTGGCTTTCTGCATCTTTCATATTTGCATAGCCGCCGTCCCAACCATCACCCTCACAATTAATGCCCCCACAACCT
>RFXM01000035.1 GCA_009921565.1 Methylocystaceae bacterium
AACTGCCGGAAGAACGTGTTTTGAGCCGCCTTTCGCATATTTTGCATGATAATCGTACCATCCGCCGTCGGCCGCGAGTATTTCTATGACGTCAAGAGGCCGATCTCCCATTACGGCGCAGGTCAACTCTCTGCCGGGAATGAACCTTTCCGCCAGCATGAAATCCCCATGTGGCCAATCAGAGGCGCTCAAGGCCAGCGGTGGGCGCTGCGCATGCTCCTCAACGATAAAAACGCCAAAAGAAGAACCTTCCGAAACGGGCTTCAAAACGTAAGGCGGCGGCAACACATGTCCTTTTGCAGCCTCCAACCGATGAACAACCCGCCCTTGTGGCGTTGGCACCCCAGCCGCCGCCATTAAGGTCTTAGCGACTTCTTTATTCATCGCTACCGACGAAGCGAGCACCCCAGAGTGGGTGTAGGGGATATGTAATAGCTCAAGCAAACCCTGCACACAGCCATCTTCCCCATATTTGCCGTGCAAGGCATTGAATGCAACATCTGGTTTTAGCTGAGCGAGATAGCTGGCGACATCATGACCAACATCCACACGTGAAACGAGATAGCCTTTTTCTTCTAAGGCCGCAGCGCAGGCTTCACCTGAACGTAATGAAATTTCACGTTCCGCAGAAAGTCCACCCATCAGCACAGCAACATGTCTTTTCATAGAAATTCCACGATTTGATAGAAGTCGCCATCGATCTAACGCCGACAAATATGAAAAACGCCTAACGGAAAAATCAACGCTCTGACCGAAATTAAAGAATATTTAGCGCTAAATTGATCGCTTACGCCAGAACCATGCCGAATCTCTTCAGCAATCCAGGCTAGCGCTTTTTCTCGCTTCAGGGAATCGTCAATAGATTGTTGAGCAAACCAGAAACTCATGAAATCGAGTTAAGGCTGACCAATACGCTTGATCTCCCAATGTAAATCAACGCCGCTTGTCTCCATTACTCGACGCCGCACAGTCTCTCCAAGTCGCTCAATGTCCGCTGCCGAAGCCTCACCACGATTGATTAGGAAATTACAATGCATTTCGCTGACTTGCGCGTCACCTTCTCTTAGACCTCGACATCCTGCTGCATCGATTAACTGCCAAGCCTTATGGCCAGGCGGATTTTTAAATGTCGAGCCGCCTGTTTTTTCTCTAATTGGCTGCGATGATTCACGCGCGGCTGTAATACGATCCATTTCAGCCAGAATATCTGTTGAATTACCCGCCGCGCCTTGAAACAAGGCCTCAGTAAAAATAATATCGGCTGGCGCAGCACAACTCCGATAGCCATATCCCATTTGCGCGGCGCTAAGAATATGGACGTCTCCCGCTCGATCGACGCCGCGAGTCTCGATTAAACAATCTTTAGTTTCCCCCCCATGCGCCCCGGCATTCATCCGTAAAGCGCCGCCTATTCCGCCAGGAATGCCCCGAAAAAAAGCCAGCCCGCTGACACCCGCTTCAGCAGCAGCGCGCGCCGCTTTAACATCTGGCGTCGCAGCGCCGATGCGCAGGCGTTGATTAGATTCAAAACAAACTGCGCCAAATCCTTTCGCGCTCAGACGAATAACAACGCCAGCGACGCCGCCATCTCTAATAATCAGATTGGATCCTAGACCTATAACAGTTACTGGGATTTCTCGAGGCAATCTCCTTAAAAAATAGACCAAGTCATCTTCATCGGCAGGCAAATAAAAAAGCTGCGCCGGACCGCCCACACGAAACCACGTATAGGGCGCGAGAAGTTCATTAGCGCTGAGGCTCCCACGTAGTTGGGGAAAAAGCGGCGTGAGTTCGGGCAAAAGATCCGGAAAGATCAATAGCTGCCGCCTCCTGCCAACTGCTCAGGTAACGCATAAGCCCATTGGGTGATATTGCCTGCTCCCAAACACACAACATAATCACCCGGAGCGACAATCTCCCGCACCATTGCCGGAAGAACTTCTGGCGATGGCAACCCCATTGCGCGTCGATGACCATGGGCTCGGATTGCATTAACAAGCGCGTCACGATCAACGCCAGGAATTGGCTGCTCGCCTGCTGGATAAACATCGGCGATGATGACAACATCAGCATCATTAAAACATGTTGCGAATGGATCAAACAATGACTGCAGGCGCGTAAAGCGATGAGGCTGCATGACCGCCACGACCTTACCCTTGGTTGAGGCCCGGGCAGCCTTGAGCACAGCCGCCACCTCGACAGGATGATGTCCATAATCATCAAAGAATTCTACGCCATTCCACGCGCCTGTCCGCGTAAAACGACGCTTCACTCCGCCAAACCCAGCAAGCGCGGCTCTAATTTGATCTGGCGAAAGCCCTAACTGATAAGCAACGGCGATGGCGCCTGTCGCGTTAAGCGCATTATGATGGCCTGGCATTGGCAGTACTAGATTATCGAGATAGGTCGCCTGAGCTGTCTTCGTATCGCGCAATAAAACATTGAAACGACAAACGCCGCCTTCAAGATTAACATCAAGCAACCGGACGTCTGCTTGCGGATTTTCTCCATAAGTTATGACGCGACGATCCTCAATTCGTCCAACCACCTCCTGGACAGTGGGATGATCTAGACACATCACAGCGAAGCCGTAGAACGGCAAGTTTTCAATGAAATGACGAAAGGCGTCCTTGATCGCATCAAATGTATGAAAATGATCAAGATGCTCCGGATCGATATTTGTTACAATAGCAACGTCTGCTGGCAGCTTCAAAAACGTGCCGTCGCTCTCATCCGCCTCAACCACCATCCACTCGCCCGCTCCCAAACGGGCGTTTGTGCCGTAGGCATTAATAATTCCACCGTTGATCACCGTCGGATCTAATCCTCCGGCATCTAATAAGGTTGCGACAAGCGAGGTTGTTGTGGTCTTACCATGCGTGCCGGCAATCGCGACACATTGCTTAAGTCGCATAAGTTCTGCAAGCATTTCTGCTCGTCTTACAACAGGCAAACGCTTTTCTCGGGCGGCGCTCAGCTCAGGATTGTCTCTTTTAATTGCCGTTGAAACAACGACAACGCCTGCATCGCCAAGATTCTTTGCATCATGCCCGATAAAGATGACCGCGCCCTTTTCAATAAGTCGCTTGACATTCGCATTCTCAGAAGCGTCTGAACCTTGAACTTTGTATCCTAGGTTCAACAACACTTCTGCAATGCCCGACATGCCAATTCCACCAATACCGACAAAATGAATTGGGCCGAGATCTCGCGGCAGCTTCATCCTTAACTCCATTCCCTGTCGCGATTAAATCGCAAGGCCTATAACAAGCTCCGCCAACCGTTCAGCAGCGTCCGCTACGCCAACTTCATGAGCTGCATGCGCTCTTTGAATAAGTTCATCCGGCTTCTCTATTAATTTAGCAAGCCGCTGAGTTAAGAAATTTTGTGTGAAATCATTCTGCCTCACCGTCTCTGCCGCGCCGGCTTGCGTGAGGAACGCCGCATTTGCCGCCTGATCTTGATCAAGAGCATGCGGCAAAGGCACCAACATCGCCGGTCGCCCAATAACTGCGAGCTCAGATACGGTAGATGCGCCAGCTCTTGAGATAACAAAATGCGCGTTGGCTATTCGCTCCGGAAGATCATTAAAAAAAGGCGCAACTTCTGACCTTATACCGGCATGCGCGTAAATCTCTTTTACTCGAGAAAGATCTTCTTCTCGCGCTTGCTGAACAACATTAAGACGCTGACGCAAATCAACCGGTAATGCAGCTAAAGCGCCAGGCACAATGTCAGACATTACGCGCGCGCCTTGAGACCCCCCGGTCACCAACAACTGAAAAACGCCTTGTGTTATGTCTGGGAAGGGGCGCTTAGAGGCCAACAGCACATTTGGTCGAACTGGATTTCCGGTAACGATAATTTTGTCTCGCCATGCGGAGGCGGTTTGTAAGTTTGATAAGCCTGCGGCAATCTTATCAACGCGCCCCGCAAGAAAATAATTAGCCTTTCCCATAACTCCGTTCGACTCATGCAACACAGTCGGAATGCCAAGAAATGCCGCAGCTAACATTGGCGGCACTGTCGGATAGCCGCCGAAACCAATTACCGCCCGCGGCCGAGCGTTCCTCAATAGAGCCACAGCTAGCGCTACGCCATGCGCCAATTGAGCAACCGCCTGCGCTCGCGCTATGAGTGAGCCGCCGCGAGGCGTTCCCGCTGGCAGGGTATGTATCGCCCGCGCAGGAAAAACATCTCCATAGCGCAAAGCGCGCGCGTCGGTCACAAGTTCAACCTCTGCATCACGCGATGAGAGCGCATGCGCCAAAGCCTCTGCGGGAAAGAGATGCCCGCCTGTGCCGCCAGCAGCAAGAAAGATTGCTCTGTTACTCATCTCAACTAACCGCTGGCTGCGGTTGAAGCCTGGTTTCCGTTAATATTCGCGTGCGCGGCCTCTTGCGTGTAACGGCAAGTAAAAAACCCATGCCCAGCGATAAAGAAATTAGCGATGAGCCGCCATAAGAAACAAAAGGCAAAGTCATGCCCTTGGCGGGCATTAAATGCACATTAACCGCCATATTAATCAAACTTTGTAATCCAAAGAGCATCACCAAACCCGCCGTCGCAAAGCGACAAAAAGGATCTTCATTACGCGCCGCAGAGAACAACCCACGCACGACAATGAAAGCAAAAAGCAAAGCTAGAGCAATGCAAATAATGACGCCAAATTCTTCGCCAATTACCGCAAAAATAAAATCAGTATGCGAGTCTGGTAAAATACGCTTGACCGTGCCTTCACCCGGGCCCTTACCAAACCAAGATCCTGCAATAAAACTTTCTAGCGCAGTTTCAGATTGGAAATTAGTTGGAACGCCAGCGACAGGAGCTGGAGGCTCAAGAAAGGCCTCAATGCGAGCGTGCACATGCGGGACAAATCTATAAGCAAGTAATGCTGCTGCGCCCGCAAGACCGCCTAAGCCCACAACCCAGATCAGATGGAGCCCCGCCATGAAAAACAATGCGCCCCAAACAATCGTAATCAGCATTGTCTGTCCAAAATCAGGCTGTAAGACAAGCGGTATAATCGTCAAAGGGAAAAGTAAAACCGCGATCAAGGTGCCCGGAACGTCTTTTCGCCGAGCCCCTTCCGAAAAAGCCCAAGCGACCATTACGACAAAAGCTGGCTTGAGGAACTCCGACGGCTGCACCCCAAACAGCCACCGCCGCGCTCCTTTTACTTCTTGTCCAAAGAATAAAGTTGCGATGACCAGACCTAAAGATAGAAGAAAGATAACTAAAGCGGCGCGCCTGACATGACGGGGAGAAAGAAGCGATGCGGCAAGCATAACCGCCAAAGCTGGAAAAAGATAAGCAACCTGTCGATTCACAAAATGGAAAGTTGCAAGGTGCAAGCGTTCAGCAACAGGCGGACTACCAGCCATTGCAAAGACGAGCCCAGAGATAATCAGCAAAGCGATTGCCGCTAACAGCCAACGATCAATCGTCCAGGCCCAATCTGAAAAAGGCGTCCGTTCCGCACGCGAAATCATCTTGCTTCTCCTCTGCGCGCCGCAAGAATAGCCGGCAATCCATTCACTAAATTACGGAATGCATTTCCTCGCATCTCAAAATTAACAAATTGGTCATATGACGCGCAGGCAGGCGACAACAACACAACAGATTCAGGCGCGGCGCTCCCCAGCGCATCTAAGGCAGCAGAAGTTATTGCCACATCTAAAGTTTTACACCGCTCATAGGGCAAAATTCCCTCAAGCGTGCGAGCAAAATCATCGCTTGCAGCGCCAATTAAATAAGCCTTTCGAATACGCGGAAAATAGGGCCTTAAAGGCTCAATCCCGCCCTCTTTAGATTTGCCGCCTAAGATCCAATAAATTTCTATAAAACTCTGTAAAGCCTTCTCCGCCGCATCCGCGTTTGTCGCCTTCGAGTCATTTATAAATAGGACGCGCTCAATTTTTGTGATCTCTTCCATTCGATGCGGCAGCCCTGGGAAGCTTAAAATTCCAGCGGCGATTTCATCATCCTCAAGACCACACTCCCATGCCACCGCACAGGCAAAAGCGGCGTTTTGCGCATTATGCGCTCCCCGTAACGCGCGCGCGCCTGTGAGTTTGGCGATCAATTCAGCCTCCTCAGGCGCCTTTCCTTGCCCACGATAAAAAATCGCTTGCTGATCGACGTAAAAACCCCAATCGAGAACACGCCGAGAAGAGACAGGCAACACGCGTTGCTCAGACAGCGCTCTTCCTGATAGGCGTGCGCCTATTGCATGCGTAAAATTATCGTCAACGCCAAGCAAAGCAACATCCGCCGCCGCTACGAGGCGTTCTTTTACAGCGGCGTAATTTTCCATAGTTCCGTGACGATCAATATGATCAGGCGTAAGATTAATTAATACGCCGATCGATGGCTTTAGAGAGGGAGCGAGATCAATTTGGAACGAAGAACATTCTATCACATGAATATGCTCCTCGCTTGGCGGCTCAAGATCGAGGATCGGTACGCCGATATTGCCCCCTAACTGGACATCACGCCCAGCTTGCCGAAGAATATGCGCGATTAACGCAGTCGTTGTTGATTTACCGTTTGTGCCTGTAATCGCAATGAACGGCGCGCCAGGCGCGCGCGCAGCCCGTTCGCGACAAAATAATTCAATATCGCCGATAATTTCCACTCCAGCCGCTCTAGCGCGCTGAGCCGTCCAATGAGGCTCTGGATGCGTAAGCGGCACGCCAGGCGATAAAATTAGCGCATCAAAACAGGACCAATCTGCACGCGCGAGATCCTCTAAAGCGACGCCCTGCTCGACGGCTTTTAATCTACCAGCTTCGCCATCATCCCATGCACGCACAGTTGCGCCGCCCGCGATAAGCGCTTTAGCAGTCGAAAGGCCTGATCCTCCCAACCCAAACAATGCGACTGTTTTTCCTTTAAATGTTGAAACTGGCGTCATAACTATCTCAATTTTAAGGTTGCAAGGCCCACTAGCGCGAGAACAAATGAGATAATCCAGAAACGAATAACAATTTGCGGCTCTTTCCAGCCTTTCTGTTCAAAATGATGATGTATCGGGGCCATCAGAAATATACGCTTCCCTGTGAGCTTAAAATAAATCACCTGAATAATGACTGATGCGCCCTCAAGGACAAACAGGCCACCAACGATAACAAGCACGAACTCTTGTTTCACGGCGACCGCAACCGTACCAATCAAGCCGCCTAACGCCAACGATCCGGTATCTCCCATAAAAATCTGCGCAGGAGGGGCGTTAAACCACAAGAAACCCAGGCCTGCGCCAATAAAAGCCGCACAGACAATGGCTAATTCTCCAACTCCGGCAACATAATTAACGCCTAAGTAATTAGAGAAAATCGAATTACCGACAAGATAAGCGAATATTGCAAAAGTCCCTACGGCGATCATCGACGGCACAATCGCCAATCCGTCTAAGCCATCTGTTAGATTAACGCAGTTGCCTGCCGCCACGACAACGAATGCGCCAAATACAATAAAGAAAACTCCGAGAGAACCAACATATCCCTTAACCAAAGGGATAGCGATATTCGTCATACCCTCGCCGCCGACGAGCATCAGAAGATAACAAGCTAGCCCCGCAATAGCGAATTCAAATGCCAATCGCGCCTTACCAGAGAACCCAGCATGTGATTGCTTCGTCACTTTTAAATAATCGTCATAAAAGCCTATCAAGCCAAAAGCCGCCGTCACAAACAGCACAATCCAAACATAATAATTGCGCAAATTCGCCCACAACAAAGTAGCGGCAAATAAGCCAGAAAGAATCATGAGACCGCCCATCGTAGGCGTCCCCTTTTTAGTGATTAGATGCGAAGCTGGTCCATCTTCGCGGATAGGCTGGCCCTTACCCTGCTTCAGTCGCAAATTATCGATAATATTAGGGCCAAAAAAGAAGACAAAAAAAAGCGCCGTCGCCGCCGCCATAGCTGCGCGAAAAGTAATGTACCGAAAGATATTCAACGGACCATAAAGATGGGTAAAATCCGCAAGCAATGTCAGCATTTAAATATCCTTAGCTCGCCTTAGTCGGATTGAAAGCGCGTTTTACTGCCGAAACAATCCGCGACATCCGCGAGCCGTTTGAGCCCTTAATCATCACAATATCGCCAGGCATAATCGCCGAGAGAACCGCTTCCTCTAATTCCTGAGCCGTCCGCCTATGCGCTGCGCGCATTGACTCAGGCGCAGCGTAAAATAGATGCGACATTAAGGATCCTGCAGTAAAGAGTAGGTCAACTTTTGCGCCAATAAGATCCTGCGCGAGAGCCGCATGAAGCTTTATGGCCTCAGGACCTAATTCAAGCATATCGCCCAAAACAACAATGCGCCGGCCATGTGGCGCGATCTCCGTAACGGCAAGCTGTTCGAGCGCCGCACGCATGGACGTGGGATTAGCATTGTAGCTTTCATCAATTAACGCAAAGGCGCCCGCATTTGTCTCTATAAGCTCACGCTGACCTCTCCCCGACGGCGGGCGGAAGTTAATAAGCGTTTGCGCCGCTTCCGTCACATCTAAATCGAAGGCAACTGCGATTAAAAGCGCAGCAAGAGAATTTAACGCCAAATGCTTCCCCGGCGCGCCAATTCTATAGGAAATTCGCTTACCAAAAATCTCAGCTTCTACATCGCTCACATCATCTTCTGATTTATAAGTAATTAATCGCGCCGCCTCGCCAGTTTCACCAAATGTAAATACATGCGCGGCTGTAGTTTGCGCTGCTGCGATTAACCGATCACTCAAAGCATCATCACGATTAATGATTGCTACTCCGCCATCTAGACCAGAAAATATTTCCGCCTTTGCGTCAGCAATACCCTCAATCGAATCAAAATTTTCGAGATGAACAGAGGCAACTCGCGTAACAACTGCAACATGCGGACGTACTTGAGCCACTAAAGAAGCGATCTCGCCGGCATGGTTCATGCCGATCTCAAACACCCCATAATTCGTCGACACAGGCATCCGAGCCAATGTTAATGGGACGCCCCAATGATTATTGTAGGAAGCAACCGAGGCGTGCGTGCGACCAAAATGCGCCAGCATGAGCCGAGTCATCTCTTTGGTAGATGTCTTACCAACAGAACCGGTTATCGCAGTAATTAACGCACTAGAGCGCTGACGCGCTCGCTGGGCTAAACTTTCAAGAGAGCGCTGAACATCTTTGACGACTAGAAGCGGCCCGGCGCCTGAAATCCCTTCAACATGACATTCATCCACAACCGCCGTCGCAGCGCCATGTTCAAAAGCGCTGGGTACAAATTCATGGCCATCCCGCGCATCGCCCTTAATGGCAAAAAATAAATCTCCCCGGTTTAACGACCGCGTATCAATCGAGACGCCAAAAACCTCTCGGGCAAGACCGCCGCTTACGCGCGCATTGAGTCCGCTTATTAACGCCAATCCAGACCATAGAGCTTCGCGCTGAACCGCCGTCCCTTCGCGTAGCAGTTGCTGGATTGTCTCATGATCGGAAAATGGCAATGTCCGATCACCAATAATTTGACCGGTTTCATGCCCTTTTCCTGCGACAATGAGCGTATCTCCTTCGCTTAATTGACCAATCCCAACGCGAATAGCCTCGCGCCTATCAGCAATTTCTAAAATTTTCATCGCATCGGAGCCATGAGCGCCTTGGATAACTTCCGATCGAATAATAGCGGGATTTTCATTACGCGGATTATCATCTGTCACAATAACCACGTCAGCATTTCGCGTTGCAATTTCACCCATCAGCGGGCGCTTACCGCGATCACGATTGCCGCCGCATCCAAAAACAAGAACCAACCGCTTGCGCGTCAATGGCCTCAACGCGCCTAACACCTTTTCCAGCGCATCGGGCTTATGCGCATAATCTACAAAAATTGGGGCGCCCTTGAATACGCCAACTCGTTCTAGACGACCCGGGGCGCCCTGTAATTCAGTCAATGCTGCAAAAACTTGATCTGCAACTGCGCCACAGACTATCGCGAGTCCCGCTGCAACAAGCGCATTTGATACTTGGAAAGCGCCAGCAAGAGGCAATTCTACGGCATAATCTTGATGGCTATAAGTCAGTCGAAGCTGCGTAGAAAGAGAGCCAGCCCTCATCTCTTGAATTTTAATTGTCTCGCCATTTGCGCCGATACTCAATATTTTTAATCCACGATCATGACAAATTGCCATGACACGCTGCGCGACATCGCTATCTGCGTCTATAACTACACTTTGACCGGGATGCATTAATGTGTTGAATAGACGCATTTTTGCTGCAAAATACTCAGCCATATCTTTGTGATGATCAAGATGATCTCTTGAAAAATTTGTAAAAGCTGCAGCAGTTAGAGTTACGCCATCTAGCCGGCGCTGCTCAATTCCTAAGGACGACGCTTCCATTGCAAGGTGTGTTACCCCGCGCATCGCTAAGGAATTTAACGTGTCATGTAACTCTACCGGGCCGGGAGTCGTAAGCGAACCATAATGCGCTCCTGTATTATCTACTACGCCAACAGTGCCTAATGAAGCAGCATTAACGCCCAAAATGCGCCAGATCTGTTGAAGAAATGAGACAACAGAAGTTTTACCGCTCGTTCCTGTGACAGCAACAATAGTTTGCGGCTGATGCGAATAAAATCGAGAGGCCGCCTTAGCCAGCGCTACGCGCACATCGTCAACTATAATTATTGGTAAATCACAATCGGCGGCGCGCTGCGCAACGACTACGCGCGCGCCACGTTTCTTTGCCTCTTCTATATAATTCACACCATCGCCGACATGCCCCGGAACTGCGAAAAAAGCAAAGCCTTCGCCCACCGTTCGGCTATCGGCGCTAAGACCCAAGATCTCAACCGAGCGCAACTCCGATGGACATTGATTAGGCGCAAGAAGATCAACCAGCAGCATTAGTGTTTTGCGCCTCCAACAGCTGGCGTATTCGCCATGCCATAACCTAGCTTCGCCAAAAGAGGGAAAGGCTCATGGGGCGGCTCAAATCTGGGCGCCAGTCCCAATACTGGGCCAACCCGCTGAATAATCTGCCCAGTCACATAACCCGAATTATAAGCCGCCGTCGCATATCCACCTGTCTCCGGTAGGCCTTGCGGCTCATCCATTATTGTTAAGAAAAGATACTTCGGCCGGTCTGACGGCGCGACCGCCATAAAGGTAGTAAAGAGACGAGTTTTAGAATAACGCCCATTGATAACCTTTTCAGCTGTGCCTGTCTTTCCTCCAACAAAGTAACCATCAATATCTACTTTTTTTGCCGTACCAATTTCAGCATTTAGACGCATGAGATAACGCATTGCTTCGCTTGTCTCTGCTTTAATAACTTGCTCAGCGTTCCTTTTGGCGTCTTCTTCGCTCCTCTTAAGGAAGGTTGGCGCAATCATATATCCGCCATTCATCAATGCGCCTACCGCCATCATCGCTTGCAAAGGCGCAACGGCAAGACCATGACCGAAAGCGATCGTCATTGTATTGAGTTCGCCCCAGTTTTTGGGTACGATTGGCTCAGCGCTTTCTGGCAGTTCTGTTCGCATCCTCGTGAGTTGACCTAATTTTTTTAAAAACGCCTTATGTTTCTCCACGCCCTGCCCCATGGCCATGCGCGCTGTGCCAACATTCGAAGAGTATGTGAATACTTCGGGTACGGTTAAGGCGCGGTTTTGCGCGTGATAATCATGAATTTTGAAACGACCAAAAGATAAAGCGCCAGAAGCGTCCAGCTTTGAATTGAGATTAAGCTTTCCTGAGTCGAGAGCCATTGCGATCGTCAAAGCTTTAAATGTTGAACCCATTTCATAGACGCCAACATTCATTCGATTTATATGATTAGGATCTAGCGCATCCGTCGGTTTGTTTGGGTCGTAATCAGGCAATGAAGCCAGCGCGATAACCTCACCTGTATTCACATCCATGATCGCTGCTGCGCCAGCTTTAGCCTTAAAATGCTCAACGCCTTTCTCCAGCTCATCGCGTAATGCATGCGTTGCGCGGATATCGAGAGAAAGGGCAATTGGTTTGAGATCGCCTGGCGTCGCAGCAAACCCCATGTTGTGAAGATCAGCCAACCCCTGCCCATCTATATATTTTTCAATTCCAGCAATGCCGGCGTTATCAATATTTGCAAAGCCTAAGACGTGCGCGCCAATTGGCCCATTAGGATAAACCCGCTTATTCTCGGCAATGAGCCCAACACCAGGCAGACCCAAATGAAAAACTTCGTCACGCTGATGAGACGTGACCTCGCGCTTTACCCAAACAAATCCCTTTTTTGCGCCAAGCCGCTCCCGTAAGTCACGAGAATCAATGTCAGGGAGCACTGCGGTGAGTAGCTCTGTCGCCTCATCTTTATCAATCAGGCGTCGCGGCTCTGCAAAGACGGACATAACCTTAACATCGCTCGCAAGCACTTCTCCATTTCGATCGACAATGTCAGGACGAGATGCAGCTACTGCTTGCGCGGCCGCCCGCCGACTTGTTGCAGGATCTGGCTTGAAACCAAGATAGATCAACCGACCACAAATAGCCCCATAAAGCACAAGAAATCCAAGAGCGGCAAAGCGCATACGCGGCGCGCTAGCGGCGAGCCGGGTAGAAAACATATGCTTTAAAAACTTTCTTTCGCCTATGCTTTTGACTGAGCGGCGCATCTTAAGATTTGTCTCTGGTGGATTTTGCGTCATGGTTTTTTATGCTCTTGGCTTAATACGCGCTCAGGACCAGAAACAGGTCCTTCATTTAAAGCTTGCGACTTAGGTGTCGGGGGCGGTGTCTTTGATACGCTGGCGGCTGTTGCAGTTACTGACGCTTGCGAAGCAACCGGTGGCGTAGCGGGGAGACCGAGTCCTAACGCGTCCAGCTTGCCGCCAATCATATCCGTACGAGCCGCCTTATCCGGCAATGCAGACGCGACAATGAGCTGTTTGACATCGAGCGGCTTAAAATCGATCAAATATTGGTCAGCTAGCTGCTGAAGTCGCTCGGGCCTAGTCATATAGGCCCACTCCGCACGCAACACAGCGATCGCATCAGACTCTGCTTTAATTTCAATTTTAGTTTTTGCAATTTGCTCCGCGCGATAGCTTGTTTGATATTTGATCGTGTAGGCGTACACGGCAGAGCCAATGAGCGCCGCGATGGCGACAAGATTGAGAAAACGCAACATTAGTTTTTTCCCTTGTCCTGCATTGGCAACCTTGTGATCCGCTCTAAACGATTGGAGAGGGGGAGCGAGGGCGCATCCGTGCGCGTTGCGAAGCGCAACTTTGCAGAGCGGGCGCGCGGATTAGCTCGGACTTCCGAAACTAACGGGATAATGGGTTGACGCCCTAAGCTTTGAAAACTTGGTCTGGGCGGCGCTTCCTCTCCAGGCAGACGTCGAGATCCTGTTTCACCACGACCACATCGCTCAGAAAAGAATAATTTTACAATACGATCCTCAAGCGAATGAAAGCTCACAATCGCTAAACGTCCACCAGGAGCCAAGACGTGCTCCGCACCGGCAAGTCCTGCTAACAATTCTTCAAGCTCATTGTTCACTGCAATGCGCAAAGCTTGAAAACTTTTTGTCGCAGGATGGATATCGCTAGAGCGATTTGGCGCGACGCGCTCAATTAGTCCTGCGAGAGATTTCGTTGTGAGGAAAGGCTCTTGCCTGCGGTCGTGAACGATTGCACGCGCTATTCGTCGCGCAGCGCGCTCTTCCCCAAAGAAATAAAAAACATCCGCAAGAGCGTCTTCATCCCACGTATTGACGATGTCCGCTGCGCTTAACCCGCGTCCTTCCATGCGCATATCCAAGGGACCATCGCCCCGAAAAGAAAAGCCGCGCGCTGCTTCGTCAAATTGCATCGAGGAAACCCCGACATCAAAAACAACGCCATCAATCGGCGTAAAATTCCGATCAAGAACAATTTTATCAAGCTGGGAAAAACGGGATTCAATCAGGCACAGACGATCTTGAGCGGATTTAACCCAGTCACCCGCTCCGGCTATAGCGCTCGGATCTCGGTCAAAAGCCATGACCCGCGTTTGCGGATGAGCCAAAAGCGCCCGCGTGTAGCCGCCTGCGCCAAAAGTGCCATCAATAAATCTACCCCCGCGCTCTGGCGCAAGCGCTGCGATTGCTTCATCCCGCAAAACAGCTACATGCCGAAGTTCTGGGGTAAACGTTAGATCAGTTGGCGCGCCGCGGCCCATTGTCTTCGACCTCCTCCTCCCGCGCCTCACCCGTCCTGGAGCAAGGACGCCCCTGAACGATCTCATCTGTTCTGACAGAGCCCGCACAGCGCAGGGCCCTATCGACTTAAAATTTCTCTGCGAAGTGAGACGAAACGCCATGAAGTTTCTGATGATGTCGACGTACCGGCTATCAGCCGAAGCGCCATTTTAGCGCTCAGCTCTATTAGGCTTTGTTAGTGTTAAGGGACCGTTTACGGACCGACAGGTTGATCGAGCTGCGGGCGATTCCGGGGGATTATTTTCCTAATATGAGCGCCAGCCGGCCTATAAGCCGGGTTCTGTATGGCGGCGTCCAGCAAGCTGAACTCCGCGTGACGGCCATTCCTCTGGGACGATCGTCGCCGACCGCCTCTGGCGAC
>RFXM01000036.1 GCA_009921565.1 Methylocystaceae bacterium
ATATAAAATGGGTGTTGACGCGCCGATTGCTATGGTGGCCGCCGTTTGAGCGGCGCCGTCACCCATGCTTGCAACGGGCTCACCCGCCAGGACAAATTGTCCAACGTTTACATTTGAGCGACTCATGCCCGCGAGGACGACATAATAGCCGTCGCCGGCGTTGATGATCAAGAGTTGTCCATAGCTTCGATAAGGCCCCGAAAAAGCAATCCAACCATCACAGGGAGCAGTTACGATTCCATTAGCGCGCGTAGCGATAGAGACGCCTTTTTCTTTGCCGCCATTACCATCAGGTGAGCCAAAGCGCTTGGCGATCGTCCCCGCAGCGGGCAAAGGCAGTCTTGCTTTGAGTTCACTAAAAGGGATTGCGGGCGCCAGTCTCGTTAAATCCTGAAATGGGGCCTCGCGCGCTATCCTGCGCTGGTCTTCGGTTAATCGGGCTTGGGCTGCATCGGATTGACGCGCGGAAAGCGCGGCGCGTCGCCCTGCGTCGCTTTCATTTTCCATGCGCAGGATCAGATCTTTCAAGCTGGTGGCGCGCTGCGCGAGCATTTGTGCGCGTTCGGCTTCCGCCTTAAGCTGAGTTTGCGCCGACAAAAGATTTTCTTGTCGTGACGCAATCATTTTAGCAAGTTGAATGCTTTGTGATTTTAGTAAAGTTTTTTCATCAGCGAGTTTTTCATTTTCATTTTGCATGCTTTCACGCAGCCGCAAAAGTTCAGTGAGATCATTTTGTAAAGCGCGCGCTTCTGCGCGCATCGGCGGGAGAATTGTCTCTAGAGCAAGGGCTGCGCGCAGGGACTCTAGAATATCCTCGGGACGCGTCAGAAGAGCTGGCGGTGGACGACGTCCCATACGTTGCAAGACAACAAGAATTTCTGCAATGACAGAACGCCGCGCGTCAAGAGAATGGGTGATCATCTTCTCTCGGTCAACGAGCGTTTCCAGTCGGGCTTCGATTTCGCTGGCGCGATGCTCCATCTGGCGTAATTTAAGCGTCGCCTCTAGTAGTTCCTGATTAAGGCGTTCTCTAGAATGAGAGAGTTCAGCAACTTCACTTTCTAACGCGTGCTTTCGGCCGCGAGATTGCATTGCGGCGTCTTCAACTCTTTCAAGTTCCTGTTGCTTATTTTCAAGATCTTGCGGTGATTTAGGCTCTGCGCGGGCTGAAGCGAATAACATTACAAGGCTTGATAAAAGGATCAGACAGTTCACCTTGTCTCGATCGATCATAAAACAACGTGTCCTCATAGACGAAAACCTATTGAACATCGCATTTTAGTCGATGCAGGCCTTATTATTTAGCAATAATATGAACCGTCCGTGATTTTGCAGACTCATCATGTATATCTGGGAAATTGATATTCTTATAATCATTTGTCACAAGGGTCGTTGCTGAAACGCCTGCGCGGATGAGATACTCTATGACAGCTTGTGAGCGTCGCTCTGCGAGGAGCCGGTTCATCTCCGTTAAGCTAAGAGAATCGGCATAGGCATAAACTTTTATCTGAGTGTTTGAGCAACGACGGATGACGCCAGCAACCTTGTCAAGGATTGGTCGCATATGACGGTTAATTCTGATACTTTGCCTATGAAAGACAATATTTTTTGTATCAACTTCAGCTTGGATCCTTTGTTGGCACACACGCTCTCTCGCTTCTGTGCGATCGGCTGAAACTGCTGACGCCGACGGGGGATTTTCTGAAGCTTTAGATCGATTCGTCGTTGTGTCAGTTTGCGCCCCAGAGGAAGCGCGGTTTTCATCGTTTTGCAAAACTGAATAGTCCGGCAATGTCCAATTAACGGCAAACAGCCAGATGACCACAAGGGGCGCGAGCCCGGCCGCCCAGCTTTCATGCGCGCTAAGGTCGCCGAATTTGATCAAAGCGCCCAAAGTCGCGCCGCAGAGAAACAGTCCGTAAAAAAGCAGTGCGCCGGTTAAGCTCAAAGCGGCCGGCCCTTTCAGCGCCTCAAGCGCAAGGACAATCGTTCCAGCGATTGCGGCAAGTCCGCTCCAGCCTAGCCACCGCGCAATCCGCTTTTGTCGAGGACCAAAATACGCAAAAGATCCAGTAAGCGCGCCAATCATGAAGCAGACAGCTAGCCAGAAACGCAGATAATAAAGGAGATCCCACATCTCTGCTTATCTCTAGATCCTAACGAGAAAATTTATTCTCTTACGTCTCAAACGCGCATTGGCATCAACACATAAAGCGCCGCAGCGCCATCGCGATCTTGAATGAGAGTCGGCGAACCGGGATCGGCAAGCCTAAACATCGCTGTGTCGCTGTCCAATTGTTGCGTGATATCGAGAAGATAGCGCGCATTAAAGCCGATATCCAAAGGCGCGCCATTATAATCCGCCTCGAGCTCTTCGACCGCTGAGCCTTGATCTGGATTCGTAACAGAAAGCACAAGTTTCGATTCTGTGAGCGCGAGTTTTACCGCACGTCCGCGCTCGGAGGATATGGTTGAAACACGGTCGACAGCTTTTTCAAATATTTGCCGATCAACGGTTAGAATCTTATCGTTGCCGGTAGGAATAACGCGCGCGTAATCAGGGAAAGTGCCATCAATCAATTTTGTTGTCAGGAGCGCATCTCCCAACGAAAATCGCATTTTGTTTGTCGAGAGCTCAATGACGACTTCGCCCTGCGCATCTTCAATGAGCCGTTGAATTTCCGTTACGGCCTTGCGCGGCAAAATTACGCCTGGCATCCCTAAACAGCCCTCAGGCGCGGGCAACTCAAGACGCGCAAGGCGATGGCCGTCCGTCGCAACAGCGCGCAACATCCATCTGCCTTCGAGTTCTACCGCGTGGATGTAAATTCCATTGAGGTAATAGCGCGTCTCTTCGCTTGAGATCGCAAATTGAGTTTTACCGATTAGACGTTTGAGATCGGATGGCGTTAAAGTAAATTTGTGGCTGAATTCACCCGAAGTGACATCAGGGAAATCGCTTTCAGGTAAGCTTTGAAGATTGAAACGCGAGCGTCCGGAGCGCAAGGTCATTTGGCCGGTTTCCCCTGTCATATCGAGTGAAACCTGAGCGCCTTCGGGGAGTTTTCGGACAATATCGTAAAGCGTATGGGCTGGCAGCGTTGTTGCGCCTGCTTGATCCACTTCTGCGGGCGCTTTCTCTGAGATCTCAAGATCAAGATCGGTGGCTTTGAGCGTCAGCGCGCCATTGCGCGCCTCAATCAAAACATTAGCCAATATTGGGATCGTCGTACGCCGCTCCACTACGCGGTGAACATGGCCGAGCGCACGCAACAGAGCCGCTCTCTCGATCGTTACCTTCATCACTGGAAAACTTCCGCATTTTGGCCGGCGAACGCCGCGTTGGGGAGGAACTTTGGAGGACGGGGCCTTAAATCGCAAGAGGCGTGAACTGCGGGCTTGTGAACAACTCCTTCGCCCAATCATGTGGGGGAATGGATTTAACCAGCCCTTAAATGGCCTTGCTTAGAACATACAAGATGAAATGCAGCATTCGCGCCAATCTTATCGCGCGATTGGAAAGAGCTTGATGGCGCGCCGAGATAAACGCCGAGAACCCCGATTTGAAGACGACGAAGACGTCTTTGCCGACGATTTGCGGGCGCCGCCGCGCCGCCGGCCCGTCAATCGGGGACGCGCCGCGCCGCGGAAAAAGCCAACGTCGCTATTTGGCGCAATGATTTATTGGACTTTGACGCTTGGTCTTTGGTGCGGGATCGCGGGGGCGGGGCTTGCGGTATATTATGGGTCACAGCTGCCGCCGATTGATCAGCTGGCGATCCCAAAACGCCCTCCCAATATCGCTATTTTGGCGTCAGATGGCGCGTTAATCGCCAATCGGGGCGATACCGGCGGCGCAGCCATTCGCTTGGCCGACTTGCCTCCTTATTTGCCCAAAGCGTTTATCTCCATCGAGGATCGACGATTTTACGCCCATTGGGGCCTCGATCCGGTTGGCGTTGGTCGTGCGGTCGTGACCAATCTGCTTGGCCGCGGCGGCATGCAGGGCGGGTCAACCCTGACCCAACAGCTTGCAAAGAATCTTTTCCTTACCCAAGAGCGAACGGTTTCGCGCAAAATCCAGGAGGCGATACTTGCGCTCTGGCTTGAGCATAAATTTTCCAAAGATCAAATCCTCGAACTCTATCTCAACCGCGTTTATTTCGGATCTGGAGCCTATGGCGTTGAAGCAGCCAGCGAGCATTATTTTGGCCATAGCGCACGTGAAGCCAGCTTAGCCGAGTCTGCTGTTCTTGCTGGATTGATGAAAGCGCCAAGTAAGCTTGCGCCCGATCGCAATCCTGAGGGGGCGAATGAGCGCGCGGCGCAAGTCCTTACCGCCATGGCGCAGGAAGGGCATATCAGCGAATCCCAGGCTAAGCAGGCTCTTGGACAACCCGCTCAAGCGCGTCGCGACGCGCGGAGCGGATCGGTTAATTATGTTGCGGACTATGTGATGGACTCATTGGCCAATACAATTGGCGCTATTGACGAAGATATTGTTGTTTCGACCACTGTCGATGAGCGTTTGCAGCTGGCTGCTGAAAATGCGCTTGCTGAGGAGCTGAATAAAAAGGGGGATAAATTTGGCGTCACCCAGGGAGCGCTTGTATCAATTGATCCCGACGGGGCTGTGCGGGCGCTTGTGGGCGGACGCAATTATGCCGAGAGTCAATTTAATCGCGCCGTGTCAGCAAAACGTCAGCCGGGATCCGCTTTTAAGCCTTTTGTATATCTTGCAGGCCTTGAGCATGGCTTAACGCCTGAGTCGGTCAAAGAAGACGCGCCAATTAATCTAAAAGGATGGCAGCCTGAAAATTATAGTCATGAATATATGGGCCCGGTCACATTAACACGCGCCTTATCTCTTTCATTGAACACAGTGGCGATACGCGTAGGGCTGGAAGCGGGCCCAAAAACGGTAGCAAAAACAGCACATCGTTTGGGTATAAAATCAGAATTGCAGATTAATCCTTCTATCGCATTGGGAACATCTGAAGTTACGCCGCTTGAGCTTGTTACAGCCTATGCGCCCTTCGCCAATGGCGGTATTGGCGTAAGCCCGCATGTGATTACAAAGGTTACGACGGCCACGGGCAAATCTTTATATCAAGGCAAAGCGGAGGCGCTTGGTCGCGTTGTCGATCCGCAATATGTCGCGATGATGAATAGAATGATGCAGGAAACGTTATTAACCGGTACGGCCCGCAAGGCGGAGTTGCCTGGTTGGCAAGCGGCGGGCAAGACTGGCACGAGTCAAGATTTTCGAGACGCATGGTTTATTGGCTATACGAGCCATCTTGTTACGGGCGTTTGGCTCGGAAATGATGATAATTCCCCAACAAAAAAGGCTTCCGGAGGCAATCTTCCTGTTGAAATATGGAGCCATTATATGACCCTTGCGCATCAAGACATTGAGGTTGTGGACTTGCCATCGGGTCGCTGGGGGGGAGAAAGTATTGTTCTTGAGGAGGTTGCTAAACCTCTAGATGATTTGATTGGTATTTTCACTGGAACAACGCGTCACGCTTCTGTCCCGCAAGCTGCGCCAGAGTCTGCGCAGATCAAGCGTCAGCGTGAATCTGCACAAAATAGCCTAGAGACTCAATCATCCTCTGCGCTCAGGACGACAGATAAGGGCAATGCGGATCAGGCTTCCTCTATTCAGCCTGGGTCGTCTCGGCAAAAACTAACGCGTGAGGCTGATGAGTTGACGCCTCCCGAAGATATTCCCAATATTAGTCCGCCGCCTGCACCGGTCGGTTCAGGCGGGCGCCCGGCGCGTAATGGTCCGCAACGAGAAAAAAACTTTATCGAAAATCTTTTCGGCGGATAGGGCGATGCTTTTTTGCTGCGTTAATGAAGACTGACCATTTGCAGATCATTTTCCCGCGCATTGCCAATTGCGCCTTCAGGAGAGTCGGCGAGCAGAAGGGGTGCGCCATCGGCGCCAATCAACGCAAATACTGTTAATCCTGGAGGAATTTGAGGCGCTTCAGGATAGTATCGCGTGACATCTTCAGAGCGCATAGGGCGGACATAGGCAATCACGCCATCGCCTAAATGCGCGAATTGCTCTGGGGTTAAATTAAGGTTTTTAGGCTCTGACGAGATTTTAGCTTCCATCCTAACTCCTTGGACGTTTGATCATAAACCGCCCGATCCTGCGCTTTGGAGCGCGCCCTTGAGCAATAGATATGCATGGTGCATGAGAATTAAAAGGTCTGGGCTTACGCCTCTAAAGCTAGTCTTGCTGGATCTTCAAGCATCTCCTTCAACCGCACGACAAACGTCACGGCCTCCTTGCCATCGACGAGACGATGATCGTAGGAGAGTGCGAGATACATCATCGGTCTAATTACAATTTCTCCGTTGAGCGCTATCGGTCTATCCTGGATCTTATGCATGCCAAGAATTCCAGATTGTGGCGCGTTCAAAATTGGCGTTGACATCAATGAACCATAGACGCCGCCATTTGATATGGTGAATGTACCGCCCTGTAAGTCGGCAATATCAAGTGCGCCATCACGCGCTTTTTGACCAAGCATGGCGATTTGGCGTTCGATGCCTGCAATGGAGAGATCCTGCGCATTGCGTATGACTGGAACAACAAGGCCCTTATCCGTCCCAACAGCGACGCCGATGTGACAGAAGTTTTTATAGATTATGTCTTGTCCATCTATTTCTGCATTAATAGCAGGTATTTCTTCAAGCGCTTGACAGCAAGCCTTAACAAAAAATCCCATGAAGCCAAGCTTAACCCCATGTTTTTTTTCGAAAGTTTCTTTGTAACGCGCGCGCAACGCAAGCAAAGCCGACATGTCTATTTCATTAAATGTTGTCAGCATCGCCGCAGTGTTTTGCGCATCTTTCAATCTACGTGCAATCGTTTGACGTAGTCGCGTCATTTTTACCCGTTCTTCGCTGGACGCATCTTCCTGTCGCGTGGCGGGACGCTGTGCAGCGATGTTTGGGAGAGGCGATGGCGCAACGCCTGTTGCATAGTCGAGGACATCGGATTTCAGCACTTGTCCACGCTTGCCGCTACCTTTGATGTCAGCAGGATCAATCTTGCGTTCAGTTACAAGTTTCGCTGCTGCAGGAGATGGCGGCATGGGCGCGGGTATTTTTTCACTCGGCGCGCGATTTTCCGTCTGAGCTTTTAGAGTTGGGGCTGAGGATGTCTGCGCCGCGATGGCGCTATCAGAAATCTGGCCGAGAAGCGCGCCGGGCGTTACTGTGTCGCCCTCTTTAACGAGAATCTCACTTAAAACGCCAGCGCAAGGCGCATTCACTTCTAAGGTGACTTTATCTGTTTCGAGCTCTGTGAGAATTTCATCGGCTTTGACAGCGTCGCCAGGTTTTTTAAACCATTTACCCACCGTGGCTTCACTCACTGACTCGCCAAGCGTTGGGACGCGTATCTCTGTCATAGGGATCTCGTTTGTTGGATGAAAGAACTTTGATGAGGCGGCAACATTGGCATGCTTAACGTTACGATGGCGCGTAGGCTTCGTCGAGGAAGGCTTTTAACTGGGCCAGATGTTTGGACATAGTGCCTGCGGCCGTTGATGCGGAGGCTGGACGCCCTGCATAGCGCGCGCGCTTAGCTTTGCCGCCAACTTGCGTGAGAACCCATTCAAGGTAAGGTTCGACAAAGAACCATGCGCCCATGTTGCGCGGCTCTTCTTGGCACCAGACTATTTCAGCGTTTTTAAAGCGCGCAAGGATACTGATGAGGCCCTTGGCGGGAAACGGGTAGAGTTGTTCAATGCGCAATAAATAGGCGTTGTTTATTGTGCGTTTTTCGCGCTCATCAAATAGATCATAGTAAACTTTGCCAGAACATAAGATGACGCGTTGAATTTTCTCATCGGAGGTTAATTTCAGCGAAGCGGATGGCGCTATTTCAGCTTCGTCTAATATTAAACGTTGAAAAGTCGATGTGCTGTCTATTTCAGAAAGAGAAGAGACGCAGCGTTTGTGGCGCAACAAAGATTTCGGCGTCATCAGCACTAAGGGTTTTCTGATGCTACGATGGATTTGACGCCTTAGGATATGAAAGTAATTTGCGGGTGTTGAGCAATTTGCAACTTGGATGTTGTCTTCCGCGCAGAGTTGCAAGTAGCGCTCTAATCTAGCGGAAGAATGTTCGGGGCCTTGACCTTCATAGCCATGGGGCAACAGGCAAACAAGACCAGACATGCGCAGCCATTTACGTTCGCCTGCAGAAAGAAACTGATCAAAGATAACCTGGGCGCCATTGGCAAAATCGCCAAATTGAGCCTCCCATATTGTTAGTGTATCCGGTTCAGCTAATGAATAACCATATTCAAATCCCAGCACCGCTTCTTCTGATAGCATTGAGTTAATGACTTCAAATCGACCTTGACCTTGTTTGAGATGGTCGAAAGGAAGGTAGCGGGCTTCGCTGTCTTGATCGATTAGGACGCTGTGGCGTTGTGAAAAAGTGCCCCGTTCGCAATCTTGACCTGAGAGCCGAACATTATGGCCCTCATATAAGAGGGTGCAGAAGGCTAGGGCCTCGGCGGTGGCCCAATCAATGGGTCCGCCGTGAGCGATTGCCTGGCGACGGGTATCTAGAAAACGCTGAATGGTGCGATGGATGTTAAAATCGTGTGGAGCCTCTGTTATTTGTGCGCCAATTTTTTGCAAGATATCCAACGGCGCGCCCGTTTGGCCGCGCCGCTCATCTTCAGACGTTTGATAGCCAGGTTTTAAGCCGGCCCAACGCCCATCCAGCCAGTCGGCCTTATTGGGTTTATAGCTTTGGCTTGCTTCATGCTCGTTTTCTAAATTTGTACGCCATTGCGCTTTCATGGCGTCGAGCTCTGCGGGATTGAGTTGTTTTTCCCCAATCAATTTTTCGCTATAGATATCCAAAGTTGTTTTATGCGCACGGATTTTTTTATACATCAGGGGTTGGGTAAATCCAGGTTCATCCCCTTCATTGTGTCCAAAGCGTCGATAGCACCACATATCAATAACAACGGGCTTTTGAAATTTCTGTCGAAACTCTGTTGCGACGCGCGCCGCAAACACCACAGCTTCAGGATCATCGCCATTGACGTGAAAAATTGGCGCTTCCACCATTTTTGCGACATCTGAAGGATAAGGCGAGGAGCGGGAGAAGCGTGGATAAGTCGTGAAGCCAATTTGATTGTTAATGATAAAATGAATTGAGCCGCCAGTACGATGCCCTTTTAGGCCAGAGAGGCCAAGGCATTCCGCCACAACGCCTTGTCCTGCAAACGCAGCGTCGCCATGAATAAGCAATGGCATGACGCTGCGTCGATCGCCTTCATGCTGATCTTGCTTTGCGCGCACTTTTCCCAAGACTACAGGATCGACAATTTCAAGGTGAGAAGGATTAGCCGTAAGTGAAAGATGGACTTTATTGTTATCAAACTCACGATCCGAGGAGGCGCCTAAATGATATTTCACATCGCCCGATCCCTCGATTTCATCAGGCAAAAAAGAACCGCCTTTGAATTCATGAAATAAGGCCCGGTGTGGTTTCGCCATAACTTGGCAGAGTATATTTAGGCGTCCTCGATGGGCCATGCCTAACACAATTTCTTTAGTGCCTAATGCGCCGCCAACTTTGATAATCTGTTCTAGGGCTGGGACAATTGACTCTGCGCCATCAAGACCGAAGCGTTTCGTGCCTGTATATTTAACATCAAGAAATTTTTCAAAACCCTCTGCTTCAATGAGTTTGTTCAGTATTGCTAATTTGCCTTTATCGGTGAAGACAATTTCTTTTTCTGGTCCTTCAATACGCGTCTGCAGCCATGATTTTTCTTCAGGATTTGAGATATGCATGAATTCAAAACCAATCGAGCCGCAATAAGTGCGACGCAGTATGGCGACCATTTCGAAAATACTGGCGTATTGAAGCCCTAAGACGCCGTCGATAAAAATCTTACGGTCATAATCTTCATCGGAGAATCCATATGTTGCTGGATCGAGCTCGCCATGATCTTGTCTTTGCTCAAGGCCCAGCGGATCCAAATGGGCATGAAGATGTCCCCGCATGCGATAAGCCCGGATCATCATCAGCGCGCGCACAGAGTCGCGTGTCGCGCGTTTGACGTCCTCGGAGGTCGTTATCGTTAAAGGCGTTGACGCTGCCGCTGCGCTAAAATCGCCAGCAAAGGCTGCGATCAGATCAGGATCTTCACTGCTTGGCGTCTTCAGATTTTTAGCGCTAGACGAGGCGGCGGGCTTCCCCGCTTTATGACCCATATCCGTGAAGAATTGGCGCCAATCCGCAGAAACGGAAGTTGGGTTCGCTTCGAAAGCAGCGAGCAGATGTTCAATGTAAGCGGCGTTAGCGCCTTGCAAAAAAGAAGTGTCGGCGAAGAGTTCATTCAGCGCTGAACGGGGGCTGATTGGGCTGACAGCTTCATTTGTCTCATAACGCGCCATTTGATCGCTCTTTCACCGCCGCCGCTGGCGCGATCATCTAGAATGAACCGCGCTAAGTATTTTCATGTGATGTCGCTCGTTATAGAGCGACATCCCGCAATGGGACCGGACGGAGGGGATTGGGCGAAGAAGCCTATCCTTTGAGCACTTCGACCAATGTTTTACCCAATCTCGCCGGTGAGGGCGATACTCGGATCCCAGCCGACTCCATCGCAGCAATTTTACTTTCAGCGTCGCCTTTCCCGCCAGAAATGATCGCCCCGGCATGTCCCATGCGCCGACCTGGAGGCGCTGTGCGACCGGCAATAAATCCTACCATCGGTTTTGTACGGCCGCGTTTGGCTTCGTCTTTCAAGAATTGGGCCGCGTCTTCTTCAGCCGAGCCGCCGATTTCTCCGATCATAATAATGGATTGTGTCGCTGGATCCGCCAAGAATAATTCCAAGATCTCAATGAAGTCTGTGCCTTTTACTGGGTCTCCGCCAATGCCTACGGCGCTTGTTTGACCCAGACCCTCGCGCGTTGTTTGAAAAACAGCTTCATAGGTGAGCGTGCCCGAACGAGAAACAACGCCGACAGAGCCCCGCGAGAATATATTGCCGGGCATGATGCCAATTTTACTTTCACCGGCTGTGACGACGCCCGGACAATTTGGACCGATTAGGCGAGATTTTGATCCTGTTAGAGAGCGTTTTACGCGGATCATGTCTTGAACCGGCACGCCTTCAGTTATGGCGACGATCAGAGGAATTTCTGCATCAATAGCTTCGCAGATGGCGTCGGCGGCGCCTGGCGGTGGAACATAAATAACCGAGGCTTGCGCGCCAGTTTTTTCTCGCGCCTCCGCGACAGTATCAAAAACAGGCAGATTCAGATGTGTTGCGCCGCCTTTGCCAGGCGAAACGCCGCCAACCATCTTTGTGCCATAGGCTACAGCCTGTTCGGAATGGAAGGTTGCGGTTTTGCCGGTAAAACCTTGCGTGATGACTTTGGTGTTTTTGTCGATCAAAACAGACATGAAGCGATTTCCTAATGGGCAAAGGCGTCGGCGGGCGGTTAAAGAAAAATCGGCTGCTGTCAGGCAGTCAGCCGACGGCGCTTTACTAGCTAAGTTTGCGCGTTAGGCCAAATTATTGGTATCGGCGCCAGCTTACAAGGCGGAATGAAGCGCTGCGACGGGCTGTCGCGTTGCGGGAGACCCTGCTTGGAGGCTGATGGAGCAGGCAGGCGGTTTATTTGCTGCGGATTCATAAAATGGGCCGGCTGGAATTCTGCCGGCCCAATTAGGCGGTAAGGCTCGGGTTACGCTGTAGTTGCGCCCAGGCTTGATACTTCGACCTTCACGCCGGGCCCCTGGGTGGAGCTGATGGCGACACGCTGAATATAGGCTCCTTTTGAGCCCTGTGGCTTGGCTTTAGCGACTGCATCGACAAAGGCCTTAATATTTTCGACAAGCTTACCCTCATCAAAGGAGGCCTTGCCGACGGTTCCTTGAACAATGCCCGCTTTTTCGACGCGGAACTCCACCGCGCCGCCTTTGGAGGCTTTTACGGCATTAGCAACGTCCATTGTGACGGTGCCAACTTTTGGATTAGGCATCATGCCGCGGGGGCCAAGGACTTTGCCCAACCGGCCAACCAGCGGCATCATATCAGGAGTAGCGATGCATCGATCAAAGTCTATAGCGCCGCCCATGACGGTATTAACTAGATCCTCAGCGCCAACCACATCTGCTCCAGCAGCCTTGGCTTCATCAGCCTTCGGTCCGCGCGCAAATACCGCCACGCGAAGGACGCGGCCGGTGCCATTTGGCAAGTTGACAACGCCCCGCACCATCTGGTCGGCATGTTTGGGATCGACCCCGAGATTCATCGCAATTTCAACAGACTCGTCGAATTTCGCCTTAGCGCGAGATCTCACGAGTTTTACAGCCTCATCAAGGGCGTAGAGCTTGGTTCGCTCGATGCCCTCGCGCGCTTTCGCAATGCGTTTTCCGATATGGGCCATCGTCTTACTCCACCACCTGCAGGCCCATGGCGCGCGCCGAGCCTTCAATCATCGACATTGCCGATTCAATTGATGCACAATTGAGATCTGGCATTTTCTTTTCAGCAATTTCTTTGATCTGCGCCTTCGTCACTTTACCAACGACAGTTCGTCCCGGCGTTTTGGAGCCCGAAGCTGGCTTTTTGCCGATTTTCAGGTTCGCCGCCTTTTTGAGAAAAAAGGAAACGGGCGGTTGCTTCATCTCAAAGGTGAAGGAGCGATCCTGATAGGCAGTAATGATGACGGGGATCGGCATCCCCTTCTCCATCTGACCTGTTTTGGCGTTAAAAGCCTTACAAAATTCCATGATGTTCAGTCCGCGCTGACCGAGCGCGGGGCCGATGGGCGGCGAAGGATTCGCCGCGCCAGCAGGCACTTGCAGTTTGATGTAACCGGCAATTTTCTTCGCCATTTACTTACTCCAACGAATGATGACGCGACGCATTTGCCATAAATACGTCGGCCATCGGTTGTGGTTCGTGGTCTGACCCGAGCTCCCCGATGGCTTCGGGGCGGATCCGCCACGGCTCGAAAACCTTATCCCGAATTCGGGCCTAAGGTATTGCTTCAGACCTTCTCGACTTGACCAAACTCCAATTCCACCGGGGTTGGACGTCCGAAAATCGATACGGCGACTTTAACCCGGGAGCGGGCCTCATCAACTTCCTCAACCAGTCCGTTGAAGGAGGCGAAGGGTCCATCCGCCACACGAACTGTCTCGCCAACTTCAAATTGAATGGTCGGTTTGGGCCGCTCCACACCTTCCGCCACTTGCCCCTTGATCCGCATCGCTTCGTCTTCAGAGATGGGCATGGGGCGATTGTCAGCGCCCAGGAAGCCGGTTACCTTTGGCGTATTTTTAATCAAGGAAAACACTGGATCTGTTAACTCACACTTTACCAGCACATAGCCAGGAAAGAACTTTCTCTCAGTGTTTACCTTACGGCCCCGACGCACCTCGACGACTTGTTCCGTCGGAACAAGAATTTCCTCGAATTTTTCGGAAAGGTTACGTTGCGCCGCTCCTTCGCGGATAGCGTCGGCGACCTTCTTTTCGAAGTTCGAATAAGCGTGGACGATGTACCAGCGCATG
>RFXM01000037.1 GCA_009921565.1 Methylocystaceae bacterium
GCGCAGGATTAGGTTGGACAGCTGGCGTTGAGAAACTAAAGCTCACCTATGTGCCGCCGCCAGCGCCGCCAGCGCCTGCGCATCACGGTAAGCATAAGAGTCATCACTAAGCTTTAAGCTTGGGGAATTTAATTTCCTGCCTGCTAATTTGGTGAGTTAAAGTCGCGCAGTTTATCGGCGACAAAATCATAAAGTCTCGCGCTCTCTTGCCATTCTGGCTTCAGGAGCGCGAGACATTTTTTTGCAAATTCCTCTGGCGTTTTGAGTATTTGTGGATCTTCCCCTGGCATAGCTTGGGCGCGCATCCGCGTTCTCAGCGCACCGGGACTAGCTAACATGACTGTTACGCCATCGCCGCGCGTTTCAGCGGCGTAAGTTCGCGCCAGGGCTTCAAGCGCCGCCTTTGAAATTGCATAGGGTCCCCAAAAAGGCTTCATGTCTGCGCGGTGGGCGACGCCTGAGGTTAGAAACGCCACGCGCGCTTGTCCTGAGTTACGCAGTAAGGGATCAAGCGAGCGGATAAGACGCCAATTAGCCGTGACATTAACAGCAAGGACGCGATCCCAATCTTTTGGGTCGACATGCGCCAGCGGGGATAGGGGGCCAAGAATGGCTGCATTGCCGACAAAAACATCAAGCCGACCCCAACGCTCGAAAATTGTAGCGCCCAGGCGATCAAGGGCGGCGTAATCTGTTATGTCGCAGGGCGCCAATGTCGCTGTGCCGCCAAGCGCTTTGATCTCATCATCTAGGGCTTCGAGGCCTGCTTGAGATCGCGCTAATGCAATCACATGCGCATTGTCTCTGGCTAATTCGAGTGCGAGCGCATGCCCAATCCCGCGCGAGGCGCCTGTGACAAGCGCAATACGTTTATCATTTGACAAAGCTTAACTCGCTTCTGCGAGCAAGGATAGTTGAGCGCGATTTTCACCCGATAAATCCGTTAAGGCTGTTGGATAATCGCCCGTAAAACAATGATCGGTAAATTGCGGGCGTAGCGCGTCGCGTTTTTCATAACCCATAGATCGGTAAATGCCATCCACCGAGAGAAAAGCTAGGGAATCGCTACCAATATAGGTGCGCATTTGCTCTAGAGAATGGGTCGCTGCTAAAAGCTTTTCTTTTTGCGGCGTATCGATCCCATAATAGTCTGGGTGCGTTATGGGAGGAGAGGAGATCAGAAAATGGACTTCTTTCGCCCCAGCGTCGCGCATCATCTGCACAATTTTAACTGATGTGGTGCCTCTGACAATTGAATCGTCAATAAGCACAACCCTTTTACCTTCGACAACGCAACGATTGGCGCTGTGCTTCATTCTAACGCCGACTTCACGCACCGATTGTGAGGGCTGGATAAATGTTCGACCAACATAATGATTGCGGATAATTCCAAGCTCAAAAGGAATGCCGGACTCTTGCGAATAGCCTAAGGCTGCGGGCACGCCAGAATCTGGAACGGGAACCACGACATCGGCAAAAATACGTCGTTCGCGCGCTAATTCTGCGCCCATTGCTTTACGTATTTGATACACAGGGCGACCATGCACGAGCGAGTCAGGTCGCGCGAAGTAAATATATTCAAAAATACAGGGACGCATTGGCTGAGGCGGAAAAGGATTAATGCTTTCGAGCCCCTTTTCCGAAATTATAACAATCTCGCCATTCATTACATCGCGTACAAAGCGTGCGCCGATCATATCTAGCGCGCAGGTTTCTGAAGCCAGAATAAATTTTCCATTGAGTTCGCCAATAACAAGAGGACGAATTCCTAATGGATCGCGGGCGCCAATGAGTTTTTTATTGGTCAGCGCGACGAGCGAGTAGGCCCCTTCAATAGAGCGTAGCGCTTCTATGAATCGATCCAGAAATTGTGGTTTGCGGCTGCGGGCGACAAGATGAAGAATGACTTCTGTATCGGAAGTAGATTGGAAAATAGCGCCTTCTTTAATTAGTTCTCGTCGTAGTGTTTGCGCATTTGTTAGATTGCCATTGTGCGCAACGGCAAAGCCGCCTGAATTGAGCTCAGCAAAAAGAGGCTGGACATTTCTTAAGGCTGTTTCGCCTGTTGTCGCGTATCGAACATGGCCAACTGCGGCAGCGCCGGGCAAGCGTTTGATGGCGCTTTCTTTTGAGAAGTGATCGCCAACAAGTCCCAGTCTGCGTTCGCCATGAAAACGGCCATTGTCGTAGGAAACTATACCAGCGGCTTCTTGTCCGCGATGTTGAAGAGCGTGAAGGCCAAGGGCGGTGATGGCTGAAGCGTCATCAAGATCAAAGACGCCGAACACGCCACAATACTCTCGCAGCCGATCTTCATCAAAATTAGCGTGTGGCGGATCTTGTATGCTGGGGTTCATATTAGGAATGAATGTCTTCTCACACTCTTTTGGCGACTCCGTCATCCCGTCGTCTCCCACATCGCATGATGGCGGCGTCTGTGACGCCACAGCGTTTCCCCAATGCAGTCTAAACTGTTTGGCGTTTTCACAGAAGCGCTAATTCGCGCCGCCGGTTGCAGGCGGCGTCTCTTCAGGAGGATTTTCTGCAGCCGGCGGAGCAGATTTATCCATTTCAGTTTCTGAGGGCGGCGCGTCTCCTGTTTGACCATTGCCCTTTTTGGCTTTGATCTTTGCGATAATACTATCGAGATCATCCGGCAGCATGTCTCGTAGTTTGTCGCCGCCAGCTTGAAGGAAAGGCTTCACGCGCGCGTTACGAATCCAGCCGGGTTGATTGGCGTCTGGGACGAGCCAGTTATAGAAAACAAAAGCGACGACGGCGAGCAGCAACCCGCGCGCTGCGCCAAAAAGAAAGCCAAGCGTGCGATCAAGGGCGCCGATTTTAGAGTCTAGAATAATATCAGAAAATTTTACCGTCAGCAGAGACACGATGATGAGGGCGAGAAAGAAAACAATCGCTACGGCGCCGCCGAGCGCAATTTCATCTTTGCTGATGTAAGGCTTGATATAGGGCAAGGCCATTGGGTGGAGGTAATAGGCGGCAGCGGCAGCGGCGACCCATGATCCAATGGCTAAAATCTCGCGCGTGAAACCGCGCAACACAGCAAGTAGGCCAGATACTAAAACAACAATCAAAACAGCCAAATCAAGATACGAAGGCATTTCTGTCCTCTTGTCTTCGCCCTAAAACCAAAATTGAGAGTGAAATCCGCGGCGAGGCGTCTTGGCCCAAAGGATAGAACTGGCCGCGACAATTTTCATGAATTGCTTCTAGCGCAAGTTGTCGCGAAGCGGAAATCCCTAAGCGCTCTCATCCCCTTATTTATCTTAAATTATTGGCTTGTCGATGAAGTGGGGCGCTTATTGGGCGCCGTTTGCGCGATCGCCGCAACGAGTTGTCCCACATCGGCGCAGGGCCGCAGGGCAAGGCCGCTGCGTCTTTCTTCATCATTAATCTGCTGCGCTTGCGCCAGGACAGCTTGATGAAAGCCAAGTTTAGCCGCCTCGCGCAAGCGCATGCCGGCGTGAATAACCGGTCGAACCGCCCCCGAAAGACCAATTTCCCCGAAAAAGGCCTGGTCGGCGGGCAATACGGCTCCAGTCAGTGAGGAGACAAGGGCCGCCGCCGCCGCAAGATCGGCGGCGGGTTCATCGGCTCTCAGCCCGCCAGCCACATTAAGATAAATGTCGTAGAGGCCCAGTTTTAAACCGCCATGCGCTTCAAGCACAGCAAGAATCATAGATAGTCGATTTTGATCAAAACCCACGACCGCTCTGCGGGGGGTGCCCAAAGATGTTGGCGCAACGAGCGCTTGGATCTCCAAGAGCATGGGGCGTTGACCCTCCATGCCGGCAAAAACCGCTGCGCCGGGCGCAGCTGCATCGCGGCCTGCAAGAAAGAGCGCTGAAGGATTGGCCACTTCCGCTAGTCCCAGTCCCGTCATTTCAAAGACGCCAATTTCTCCCGTTGCCCCAAAGCGGTTCTTTGACGCGCGCAGCATGCGAAAATGATGAGCGGCGTCGCCTTCAAACGAAAGAACTGCGTCAACCATATGTTCTACAACGCGGGGACCTGCGACTTGTCCATCCTTAGTGACATGACCAACAAGAATAACAATTGAGCCGCTAGATTTTGCGTGGCGCAGCAAAGCTTGCGCGCTTGCACGCACTTGTGTGACCGTGCCAGGGGCTGAAGGCGCCTGATTGGTATGCATCGTTTGAATTGAGTCGATTACAATGAGCGCGGCGCGTGTTCCGCTTCCGCATGTTGCAAGAATGTCCTCGACTTGTGTCGCAGCGGCAAGTTCAACTGGCGCGCTGGCCAAATTAAGACGGGAGGCGCGCAGCCGGACCTGTGCGACAGCTTCTTCTCCGGAAATATAGATCACGCGCTCGCCGCGCGTTGCGAGCGCCGCGCATATTTGAATGAGCAGTGTTGATTTGCCTATTCCAGGCTCTCCGCCCAGTAAAATGACGGATCCCGGAACAAATCCTCCGCCTGTAACGCGATCAAACTCTTCAACGCCGCTAATAACTCTATCAACGGTTGAAGAAGAGCCGGCAAGTGACTCGAGTTCAAAGGACCGGCCGCCTAAAATACGTTGACTGCTTATTGGACTATCGATTTCTTCCGCAATTGTATTCCACTCATTGCACGCTTCGCATTTCCCCTGCCAACGAGATGAAACCGCCCCGCAGTTTTGACAGATAAAGGCTGAGCGGGATTTCGCCATGCGTTTGGAACCTATGTTTTTTTGATTACCAGCGAACCAGAGCAGACCCCCAAGTGAAACCGCCGCCAACGGCTTCGAGCATAACAAGATCGCCATTTTTAATTCTGCCATCTTGTCGCGCGACGGAGAGCGCTAGGGGGACGCTTGCCGCTGAAGTATTGCCATGAAGATGAACTGTTGCGATTACTTTCTCAGGGGCAATACCGAGCTTATGCGCTGACATGTCTATGATGCGTCGATTTGCCTGGTGCGGTACAAACCAATTCAGATCATTTGCAGTCAGTCCAGTCGCTGCAAAAGCGTCTTTGACGACATCAGTGACTTGGCCAACAGCAAAGCGAAAGACTTCTTTTCCTTCCATGCGCAAATGACCAACTGTCTGGGTCGCAGACGGTCCGCCATCAACATGAAGTTTTGATCGATGTCGCCCATCAGAACGCAAATGGGTCGTGAGTATACCGCGCTCATTTCCATCGCCTTGAGAGGCGGTGGCCTCAATGACGACTGCGCCGGCGCCATCGCCAAAGAGAACGCAGGTTGTTCTGTCAGACCAATCAATAATCCGTGAAAAAGTCTCTGCGCCAATTACCAGCGCGCGCTTATGTGAGCCGGAGCGTAAAAATTTATCTGCTGTAGCGAGGGCAAACACAAAACCAGAGCAGACAGCCTGGAGATCAAAGGCGACGCCTTGGTGGATGCCTAACTCAGCCTGAATTTGCGTTGCTGTTGACGGAAATGTCCAATCAGGCGTTGAGGTGGCGACAATAATGAGGTCAATTTCTTCGGCTTTCAGATCAGCTTCGGCAAGCGCGGCGCGCGCAGCCTGCGCGCCCAACATGGAGGTTGTTTCTCCCTTAGCGGCGATATGTCTTTCTTTGATGCCGGTTCTTTGGACTATCCACTCATCGCTGGTGTCGACAAGATCCGCGAGTTCTTTATTGGTGAGAATTTTTTCGGGAAGATATGCGCCAACGCCACGGACAACTGAGCGTAATTTTGAAAAATATGGCATCAGAGCATTGCTTTCTGCGCGGGCGGCTCGGGCGATCTTTCTTGTTGAAAGCGATGAGCGAGCTCAACAGTCTTACGGATACGATTTAATAGATCGCTGCGGGCCATTTCATAGCCGATTTCAATGGCGCGGGCGAAACCAATTGCATCCATGCCGCCATGACTTTTTATAACAACGCCTTCAACGCCGAGAAATACGCCGCCATTGATTGTGCGCGTGTCCATTCTTGCGCGTAATTGATTAAAAGCCCCACGCGCAAGAAAATAGCCAAGTTTAGAGAGAAGCGAGCTACTCATTGCTTGTTTAAGATAAGCGCTAATTTGTTTTGCTGTTCCTTCTGCGGTTTTCAGCGTGATGTTTCCAGTAAAACCTTCCGTCACCACGACATCTGCCGCGCCCAAGCCAATACCGTCACCTTCAACAAAACCAGCGTAAGCAAGGCCTGGTAAATTTGACTCTTTGAGAATTTGAGAGGCTGCTTTGACCTCTTCAACGCCTTTTATTTCTTCTGTGCCAACATTGAGCAGGCCGACGCTTGGCCGTTCAAGCCCCAGAATGATCGAGGCCATCGCCGAACCCATGATAGCGAGGTCAACAAGATGACGCGCATTAGCGCCCATGGTGGCGCCTACATCTAAAACTACAGATTGGCCGCGCAACGTTGGCCAAAGACAAGCGAGCGCTGGCCGTTCAATGCGCGAAATTGTTTTAAGACAGATTTTCGCCATGGCCATGAGGGCGCCTGTGTTGCCTGCAGAGACAATCACATCCGCTTCGCCCTTTTTGACGGCTTCGATCGCCATCCACATGGATGAGACGCGCCGACCAGTGCGCAGCGCTTGGCTGGGTTTATCGTCCATTCGGATTGCAACGTCGGAATGAGCGATCTCGGCGTTTTCAGCAAGCCGCGGATATTTGGCAAGTTCAGTGCGAAGAGTCGTTTGATCGCCAAAAATGACAAATCGACTGTCAGGATGTTTTTCGAATGCTAGGGCTGCTCCGGCGATTGTCACCGCCGGACCGAAGTCGCCGCCCATCGCATCGATTGCGATCCTTACATATTGCGACATTTTCCGGCTTGCCTCAAAATTTAATTAAACTGGATCTCTTTCCCAAGCGGCCTTGGATCTTGGCCGAAGCTGTAGGGTGACGCGCCAGCTGACTTGCCATTTGCAAGCTCGCGGCGCAAGAGCCTATCCAACTGAAATTTAGCAAGCTTTGCGGCCTTTGTTGTCCAGACCTCGCCTTAGCGCGTGTCGGGCATTGGGCTGATTGGGTTAGTTTTTTTTCGACACCAACGTCTGAAGCGACGCAAAGGGGGAGGAGGCGGGATTTTTATCGCTTAGAGGGGCGGGATCTTGAAATTCAACGCCGGGCTTATGGGGGTAGGGATCGAGCGCAAGCGTTAGAAACTCGCTGACCAGCGCCCATAAGTCGATGACGCCATCAATGAGGGGATCTGGCGGATCTTCGGACAAAGCGGCGAGAGACGCCATGTCACGATCGAGTGGCTCTAGGTCTTTGCGCGCATCCTCAGCAGTAGGCGGAGCGAGACGGAGGTCAATTTGCGAAGTGAGATCTGCGTCAAATTCTTCCAAAGAGCGGACGCAAGTTTGAGTAAGGCGCGCCCTTACTTCCCCGCGTACAATGGCTCCATTCGCTTTCCATCTGATCAGTCGGAGGGTTGCTGTTAAGGCGCTGATCTTTGGCAGATCGTTGAGTTTGGCAAGCTCTTGGCGCTCCTCTTCGCTAGCACGGAGTTCTAATTCAAGTCCCTCTGGCGGGATCTCAGTAACCAAGAGGCGCCGAGGCTGGCAGTCGGTTGGGGTAGGATGTTTGTCCGCCATGTGACGCGTCCTTATCTAAATCATGTTAATTTTGAAAATATTGGCCTGCGCTTGCAATCCCTTTAACTGAAGTTTACCGAAATCCGTTAAGAGATCGGTTTGTTGCTTGAAAATTCAGCGACGCGATGAGTTGGAGATCTGCAAAATGGCGCGAGATAAGCGCGTTTTTTCGTCTATTTATCAAAATTCTCTGGTGCTACGCCTGACCCTGGCCACTCTGGCGGCAGGCGCGCTTGGCGGTTGTTTGGGCTATGACGGGGTCATCACACGGGGCGCGGTCATTGATCAAAAACGCGTGACCCAAGTTAAGCCAGGTATGGAGGCCCCCCAGGTGCTGTCGATCCTGGGGACGCCGTCGACCACGTCAACCGTGGGCGGCGATGCTTGGTATTATGTTAGCCAGCGGGTCGATCGATCTCTCGCCTTCATGCCTGGCGCCGTTACAGATCAGCGCGTGCTCGCAGTGTATTTTGACAAGTCAAAAAAAGTGCAGCGCTTAGCGGATTATGGTTTGGAAGATGGCAAGCCTGTTAATTTCCTTTCCCGCACAACGCCTGTCCCGGCTGCGGAATATCACATGCTGCAGGGGATGATTTCTAAATTCGGCTTATAAACCCTTTGATTCTAAATAAGGTTGGTAAGCTCTAGCGCCTTGTGGCGAAAAAAAGGCAGCGCCCGCGCTCAGTGGGCGTAATTTGCTAACTCGGTTAATAAAATCAAAACATTACAGGGCGGGGGCGCTTGCGGGATTATGGCGTCTCGAGGGCGATGCGCGCCGATCTTTTGCCGTCTCAACTCGTTACATTCCTACCTTGGCCTAAGGTGGCTGAGGAGAGAATGCGAACCGAATGACGGATGTAACTTTCTCAAAGCGAGAAATTAGCGTAGCGCCGGGTGGCGGGCACGAGCCCTCATTCGTTGCGTTTGTGCGCGCGCATCTGCTGCAGTTTCATTGGACGCATTTTCGTTCTTTTAGCTTTTGTCGCTCTTTTCCATTGCTCGCGCGCGCTATCGGCGTTGGCGTGTTGTTATCGCTTCTTGCTGTTTTATCCTTCAGCCCTTCGGGAGATGAGGAAGAGACGGCGCGTAGCGAACGTCCCTATCGCCTTGCCCGCGTCCGTGTGCCGCCTTCTGGTTCTGCTTCATTGTCCAAAGACGGGAGTGAAGAAGTTCTGGACTCCGATTTTGTTATCGAGCAGGCCGCTTTAACCTGGTCGCATCGCCGCGATGACGGTACGGATGTCGCCGATGGTCTTGGCGTTATGCGCTTTGGCCCAGTTAAGGTTCACCAATCTGTTGTTGAGCATGTCGTTAAAGCGGCCAAGACTACAGAGATGGATCCGGCCTTGTTGATGGCGATTGCGGATAAGGAGTCTAATTTCTCCTTACGCGCAAAGGCGCGAACCTCAACGGCAAGCGGTCTTTTCCAATTTGTTGAAAAGACCTGGCTACATGCGATTAAAATATTTGGCGGTCGACATGGCCGTGCAGAAGAATCTAAAGCTGTAGCAGGGCAGGAGGGCGTTTCGCTTAACGCTTCTCCGTTAAAGCGCTCGCAAATCCTTAATTTACGGATGGATCCATATCTTTCAGCTGTTCTTGCTGCAGAAATGCTGAAAAAAGATGGGGCGAAGATTGCAGAGAAAATTGGTCGCCCGCTCACCCCTGGAGAAACATATCTCATTCATTTCCTGGGCACAGACGATGCTGAGAAGTTCCTGCATGTGTTGGATGAGAATCCAAATCTTTCTGCGGCGGCTCTTTTACCTCGTCCTGCGCGCGCCAATCGGCCAATATTTTATGAATCGCGCGGCGGTCGCCTGAGCCCTCGCTCAGTGCGAGAAGTCCATGAAGCTTTCGAGGCGATGATGGGAAGCAGAACGAGCCGCTATGAAGATGTCGCTGACAAGCTGCCTGAGGATCTTCATTAAGGAGATTCTTAGCAAGCAATCATCTTTTTCTTTATTGCGTTTTTTTCAACATCAAGTTTAGGTTTTGGACAGCCGCGCCAGAGGCTCCTTTTCCCAGATTGTCGAGGCGCGCCACTAATATGATTTGGCGTAAAGCTTCATTACTAAAAACAAATAACTCCATATCATCGGTATTATTAAGCGCCAGGGCGTCAAGGCGACCAGTCGGTGGGGCTGCGACCCAATGGACGTGAGGGGCTGCATGATAATGGCGCTGATAGGTTTCTTGGAGATCGCTCGCTGTTATTTTTATGGGCAAGGCGTCGAGTGCAAGCGGTATGGACACCAGCATGCCTTGACGGAAATTGCCGACAGATGGCGCAAATATTGGCGGCTTTTCCAGCCGCGCATAGGCCATGATCTCAGGAATATGTTTGTGTTGATGACTTAAAGAGTAAAGCTCGAAGGCTGCCGCTTCGCCTTTTTCGTAAGATTCAATCATCTGGCGCCCGCCGCCCGAATAGCCAGAGACAGCGTTAATGGCGAGCGGATAAGAAGAGGGCAGTAATTGCGCATCAATCAAGGGTCGTAAAAGAGCGATGGCTCCTGTGGCGTAACATCCAACATTGGCGACGCGGTGCGCGCTGGCAATCGCTTGAGCCTGATAGGCGCAGAGTTCGGGGAAACCATAAACCCAACCTGGGGCGGTGCGATGTGCGGTTGAGGCATCAAGTATGCGCGGGGCTTTCGTCCCTAAAGCGTCACAAAGCGCAACAGTCTCTTTGGCCGCGTCATCCGGCAGACACAGGATTGTTAAGTCAACTTCCGATAACACCTGCTGTTTCGCCGAAAGGTCTTTGCGCTGCGCTTGTGGGAGCGCAATAAGTTCTAAATCTGTACGGCCAGAAAGCCGATCGCGGATGCCAAGACCTGTGGTGCCAGAATCGCCATCTATAAAGATTTTTGATTTCAACAAGAGATTCCCGTTTATGAGTTTAATTTTTCGAGATTAATCTATTGGATCAGTTTTTTTTAATCAAATTTTGACACTGAGGCGGCGTTTGTTAAAAATTTTACCCTGCTTCGCTTCGCCAATAGATATATGAACGCTCAAGCTCAGATCATTATGGGAATTCCTTTACGCCTCAGCGATTATTTGACTGTATTCTGTGAGGAAGAGCAGCGCGCGCATAAAACAGATTAAGGCTAGGTTCTTGTACTAAAAAAACAAAGAATCTAATCTTTTAATTGGCCTGCGCAGGCGTCTCGAGCACCTTAAACAATGAGAGGCCGCCATATTTCTTGTCTTTTGCAAGCATGAGCGTACGCGTATCGTTTTGGGGCGTGACGACTAAATATTCAATAGCGCGGAAATTATTTTCATTGATATAGGTTTGCAGACGATGAACCTTAGCGGAAGAGAGCTCTCGACAAAATAGATCAATTGAGGCTGGCGGCGTCGTGCCCATAACAGCCTGCCACCAAATTGTCGCCATGCGACTGATGGCGCCATTATCCGCTTTGATAAATTCTTTAACAGTTTCGCCCGTTGAGAGGTGGTACTCTATTTTTATACTTGTTACTTTAAAAGCGCCGCGTTTTATATGCGGTTGCGCCGTAATTTTTCTAACCGGTATAAATTTATCTTGTTGTTTAAATTTACGTCGCGGCCGACCAAGGATTTCAATAGAATCTGCTTGGCTGTTATGTGTAATGTTACGCTCTTTTGCGAAGGGCTTGTTACAAAATGAGCAAGTCAGGGCTTTGATCGGACTGTAATTAAGACATGCGGGACAGGCTTTCGCGAGATAGTTAGGCGTTTCCTGCGTATCATCAGCGTCCTTCGCGCGGTGAATGATAATGTCAGGGTCATCGACTCGCCCGTGGCGTCTAATATTTTCGACAAAATCCAATATTTGACAATTTTCTTTTCCCTCGCTTTTCCGCAAACCGCGTCCGCAAATTTGTAAATAAAGGGCGGTGCTGAGCGTTGGACGTAGCATTGCGATAAGATCAACGCGGGGATTATTAAAACCTGTTGTCAGAACGCTGACATTGACAATGCATTTTACTCCTCCCGCACGGAATTCTTTAATATATTTATCGCGATCCTTAGCGGGCGTTTTCTCAGTTATTGCCTGAGCTACAATGCCTTTTTGGCGTAATTTTTCAGCAACGCTATTTGCGTGAGCGACGCTGACGCAATAAATCAGCCAAGAACGCCGATTGGCGCCTTGTTCTATGATTTCTGTCAGCGCTGCGTCTGTGTTTTCTGAAGAATTGACGAGCCTATCCAAATCGTCTGTACGATACTCGCCCGCTCTTTTCCGAACGCCGGTTACATTGATTTGAAACTGCGTTCGTTTTGATACTAGAGGAGAGAGCCATCCCTCAGTAATGCCCCTATCAACGGGATAGTCATAAACGATCTCCTCAAATAAGCGCTCTTCGCCAATATGCAGCCATCCGCCATCTAGTCGGAAGGGGGTTGCGGTCAAGCCGATAACTTTAAGAGCCTCTTTTCTTTGAGAAAGGAGTGTGATGAGTTTTCGATAATTACCGGTGTCTTTATGGGGGATGCGATGCGCTTCATCGACAACGATATAATCAAATTCCCCGATTTCTTCGCAATGATTCCAAACAGATTGGATGCTGCCGAAAATAATTTGCGCGTCTGTTGAGCGTTTCTTTAGCCCAGCGCAATTAACGCCTGCAGGAGCGTCCGGCCAAAGATTGATCATTTCATTATAATTTTGCTCTACGAGTTCCTTAACATGCGTCAACACAAGCACGCGCGATTTTTTATTTTTAGCTATGGCTTGTTGAATAAGGAGCGCAATCACAATAGATTTGCCAGAGCCTGTGGCCATCACTAAGAGCATGGGCGCATTGGACATCAGCCAATGGTTAAATGCTGCCTCAACGGCTTCTTCTTGGTAGTCTCTAGGCGCTACAGTAAGAGGCGCTAATTTTTTTCTACTCATTATGAAATTTTTTTTCTTAATTGATTTTGATAATTCAATTTCATCTATCCTTTGAGGAGCTTTCGATACAGCGCTTTGGCGGCGTGAAGGCGAGAGGTTAGGAGACCCTCGGTCAAGCGTATTTCTTTTATCAATAATTCAGCGATTGTTCATCTAAGAAATCTTATTTTGTATTTGTTTTTTTTAACAGCAGCTGATTGATCAAGAGTAGAGCAATGAAACATTCGCACAGGTTCAAGATTGTTGTTTTGGCTGTTGGACTCATTGTCGCTTCACTCTTTGCCTCAACGCCCGCTTCGGCGTGGGGTCGTGGCGGTTGGGGACGCGGTGGCTGGGGTGGTCATGGATATTATGGCGGCTATGGACGGGGATGGCGCGGCGGCGGCTGGGGTTATGGCCGCCCTTGGCGTCGGGGCTGGGGCTATGGCGGCGGTTGGGGGTATCCGGCCTATGGCTATGGGCCCGGTTGGGGTTATCCTGGATATTATGGGCCCGGCTATGGCTATTACGGTTGGTGATTCAAATGAGCGGTCGACCCTTGCGTCTTGTCTCGATCGTTACGGGGCAATTGACCCAGTTAGGTCTCATATTGAGAGGGT
>RFXM01000038.1 GCA_009921565.1 Methylocystaceae bacterium
GGGCGGCCTTGCGGAGAAAATGCTCGCAGAGGCGATGGAGGCTTTATCGCTACTAAATATTGAGGTTGCGCAACGAGTGATCGCCACTGACGCAAGGCTAGATATTTTACAACGAGAAATAGAAGAAAAGGCGATTATGACGATCGCGCGTCGACAGCCGTTGGCGGTTGATCTGCGTGAATGTATTGCCGCGATCCGCATATCTGGAGATATTGAGCGGATCGGCGATCTTGCAAAGAATATTGCAAAAAGAGCTTTAAAAATCGCGTCAGAAACCCGCGTCACGCGGGCGACTATTGGCTTAAAATCAATGCAAGAAATTGCAGGAATGCAATTAAAAGATAGTCTTGACGCTTACGCGCAGAGAGATATCGAAAAGGCGCGGATCGTTTGGGATAATGACGCGCAGCTGGATGCTCTAGAAGATTCGGTATTTCGCGATCTTTTGACTTTTATGATGGAAGATCCGCGTAATATTTCTTTTTGCACCCATCTTCTTTTTTGTTCAAAGAACCTTGAGCGGATCGGCGATCACACGACAAATATTGCTGAGACAATAATTTATCTTGTCACAGGCGAACCCATGCCTGTTGAGCGGCCCAAGGGGCGGGATTCCAGTCTCGACGTCACTAATGGCGAGGCATTGTGATGATTGATATGCTTGTTGAACAGCAAAAAGAACTAAAGAGCGACCGCGCTCCGCGTATTCTTGTTGTCGAAGATGAAGCTCCTTTAGCTTATCTGCTGGTTTATAATCTTGAGGCTGAAGGCTATCAGGTCGAACATGTCGATAATGGCGATGAGGCAGAATTACGAATTGCTGAGTCGCCGCCCGATCTTCTCGTTCTTGATTGGATGTTGCCAGGGGTTTCTGGCCTTGAATTATGCCGACGTCTGCGCGCGCGCGACCACGGGCGGGAGATCCCCGTGATCATGTTAACGGCGCGTGGAGAAGAAAGCGAGAGAGTGCGGGGCCTTTCTGTTGGCGCGGATGATTATGTTGTTAAACCTTTCTCGACGCCAGAGCTTATGGCGCGCGTGCGGGCTTTACTTCGTCGCGCGCGTCCTGAGCGCGTCGCTTCTAAACTTGTACTTGGCGATCTTGATCTTGATCGAGACACGCGGCGCGTTCGACGGGCAAGTCGCGAGATACATCTTGGCCCGACTGAGTTTCGGCTGTTAGAATATTTTATGGAAAAGCCCGGTCGTGTTTTTACGCGCGCACAGCTTCTCGATAGCGTATGGGGCATGTCCGCAGAGATCGATGAGCGAACGGTCGACGTGCATGTTGGTCGATTGCGTAAAGCGCTTATTCGAGGTCGCGAAAAGGATCCAATCCGCACCGTGCGGGGCGCGGGTTATTCTTTCGACGAAACCTTCAGTAAGGATTAGGCGTCAGCTTTTAAGCGCTGCGCGAGGTTTTAGACAGATCGCGCGCGCGACGACGCTCTTGAGATGGTTGATAGGCGATCCGAGCATGATAGGCGCAGTAAGGCCCCTCGCCAATTGGTGACGGGCCGCCGCAAAAGCGAAACTCTGGCGTTGTTGGGTCGCCCATAGGCCAGCGGCACATAGATTCGCGTAATTCCATTAACGTGACACGCTCTGACATAGGAATTGCGATTTCTTCTTCTTCAGGTCGCGCGCGAGGAGCGGAATAAACTTGTGGCGCAAACGCTAGCGCTGCATTGCCGCTAACGGCATGGCCTGTAACCCGTGGCTGAGCAGGTTGGCGGGGAGCTTTTGCGACGCGGGGTCTTGATGAAACCACAGTTTTAGCGCGTTCAGCCAATCCAAGACGATGGATCTTGCCAATAACAGCATTGCGGGTAATGCCAGCGCCAAGTTCTGCTGCTACCTGACTGGCGCTAAGACCGTCGCTCCACAACTTGCGCAACAGTTCAACGCGTTCATCAGTCCAGGACATGCTGCCTCCATCTCGGGAATGCGTGCGGCGTTCAAAAGAGTTCGCCAGATCCATATTGCGCCAGCGCTTGCTGGCCACGCATTAACGCGGAACAAAACTTGAGAAATCGCCATCGCTGCAACAGCGCTAACGTTGGCTGCACTTATCACGTAGGCAGTAGAATCACGGTGAGGAGTCGCTGGCAAGCACGCTAGCGCGTTCTCAACAGGCTTTGCGCTTAAGTTGCAGACTTATCACCAGAGAAGATTTGCCGCCCGCCAATTTCAGAGTCCCCAGACGCCAGGGCGATGTGTGCGCCAAAAGGAGATCTTCGGCGTTTCAGACAAGGGATCAGACAAGAGATTTGACCGTCTGAGTTAGGCCGCATAAAATCAATACCAGTCTGCCGCCCCGCAACGGGCGGCGCTTTCTTTTTATGGCCTATCAAGGGCTTTCAGGCCCGTCGCGTCCCGATTTGGTGATTTAGGAGCATGGTTGTGACTTCTGCGCTTTTTCCGACTTATGCGCGGGCAGATATCCAATTTGCGCGCGGGACAGGTCCCTGGCTTTTTACTGAAAGCGGGGATCAATATCTCGACTTTGCTTCAGGCGTCGCTGTTTTGTCGTTAGGACATGATCACCCCCATCTCGTGAAGGCGTTAACAGACGCAGCGCAAAAGCCCTGGCATGTCTCAAATTTGTTCCGTATTCCACAAGCGGAGGCCCTCGCACAACGTCTTGTCGCCGCCAGCTTCGCTGATCTGGTCTTTTTTGCAAATTCAGGCGCGGAAGCCGTCGAATGCGCAATTAAAACAGCGCGAAAATATCACGCGGCGAATGGGGCTCCGGAACGATTTCGATTAATTACCTTTGAGGGTGCGTTTCACGGGCGCACATTAGCGACGATTGCCGCGGGGGGTAATCATAAATATCTCGACGGATTTGGGCCGCCGCTAGATGGCTTTGATCAAGTTCCTTTTGAGGATTTTAACGCTGTAGAAGCAGCCTTAACGCCTCAAAGCGCAGGCGTTTTGCTTGAGCCGATTCAAGGTGAAGGCGGCCTGAGAGTATTTTCATCAGAATTTTTGCAAAAAATCCGCGCGCTCTGCGATGCGCGCGGATTGCTGCTTGTCTTGGATGAAGTTCAATGTGGGGTTGGTCGCACAGGACGCTTTCTCGCATGCGAACATGCGGGCATCAAACCAGATATTGTCGCCTTAGCGAAAGGGTTGGGCGGCGGATTTCCTATTGGCGCTTGCTTGGCCACCAAGGAAGCAGCCAAAGGCATGACGGCAGGCGCGCATGGATCCACCTTTGGCGGCAATCCTTTGGCTGCTGCGGTAGGCGGCGCCGTGTTGGATGTTGTGCTTGACCCGGGCTTTCTTGCGCATGTTTCACAAATGGGTCGTCAGCTTCGTCAGCAATTGATGAACCTGAAGGCGCAATTCCCGACAATTATCGCAGAGGTGCGCGGCGAGGGTTTAATGTTTGGGTTAAAAACATGCGTCGCCAATAGCGATTTTTCACTCGCTGCGCGTGAAGAAAAGCTCCTTAGCGTCTTAGCCGGAGATAATGTTGTGCGCTTGCTGCCGCCGTTGATCATCGATGAAACGCATATCCTTGATGCCTCCATGAGATTGACGAATGCGTGCGTCAGACTGTTACGGACAGCAAAAGAATTAGGAGCGGCGTAATGACCGCGCAAGATTTAGCCTATCCGCGCCACTTTCTCGATCTAAGCGATTTATCAAGCGCAGAGTTGCGCCTGATTTTGGATATGGCGAAAAGACTGAAAGCTCAACGCGTAAAAGGCGCGCCTGCCCTGTCTCGCCCTCTCGCTGGCAAATATCTCGCGATGGTCTTTGATAAGCCATCGACCCGTACGCGCGTTTCATTTGATATTGCTATGCGGGATTTAGGCGGTGAAACAATTGTTTTGACAGGAAAGGAAATGCAAATTGGTCGCGGCGAGACAATCGCCGACACCGCGCGGGTCTTATCTCGTTTTGTTGACGCTATTATGATCCGCATCCTGTCACATGAGGATCTTGTTGAACTTGCCCGACATGCAAGCGTGCCTGTTATAAACGGTCTCACTAAGGTCTCGCATCCATGCCAGTTGATGGCGGATGTAATGACTTTCGAAGAGCATCTTGGATCAATCGCCGGACGAACGGTTGCTTGGGTCGGCGACGCCAATAATGTGCTAACGAGTTGGGTTCATGCTGCAGCGCGTTTTGGTTTTTCAATCAACGCAGCCACGCCAGCTGAATTGTCGCCAGATGAAACACTGCGCAGCTGGGCGCGCGCTAATAATGTGGCTTTTAATATCACTCAAGATCCCCGCGAGGCCGTGGCGGGGGTAGATGCAGTTATTACAGATTGCTGGGTGTCTATGGGCGATAAAGATGAGGAAATTCGTCGCCGCATTCTTACGCCCTACCAGGTCAATGCTCAGCTTATGAATTGCGCCGCTAAAGAAGCAATCTTCATGCATTGTTTGCCAGCGCATCGTGGCGAAGAAGTTACTAACGAAGTTATTGATGGTCCGCAGTCAGTTGTGTTTGATGAGGCTGAGAACCGACTTCACGCCCAAAAAGGCGTGCTCTATTGGTGCCTTGCGCCAGGCGCGTCCTAATGTCGTCGCCAAGTCGTCCAGTTTCTACAAAAGCCAATGACGACTGCGTCCTTCCTTTTGCTGTCGATCCCTTGGATCTTCGCGGGCGTTTGGTCAGATTAGGGCCAACAGTCAATTCGATCGTCTCGCATTATGATTATCCCCCTCCCGTCGCGCGCCTACTGGGCGAGGCGACGGCCCTGACGGCTTTATTGGGCGCGCTGCTTGAATCGCATGGACGCTTCCAACTGCAAACACGAAGCGATGGTCCTGTCGACATGCTCGTGGTGGATTATGAAGCGCCAGGACATCTTCGCGGATTCGCGCGATTTGACGCAGAGCGGATTAATCAACTTGATGACGCCTCGTCAGATCTCTTGATGGGTCGCGGTCATTTGGCCTTGACTATTGAGCGTGAAGAAGACGCTGCGCGTTATCAAGGCGTCGTGCAGCTAGAGGGCGTCAATCTTGCTCAGGCGGCGCATGTCTATTTCCGACAATCTGAACAAATTCCATCTTATGTCAGATTAGCGGTGGGCGAGGTGATAACGCCTCACGGTCGCTTCTGGCGCGCTGGCGGCTTGCTGTTGCAATATCTCCCAAACGGAGAGGCGCGCGTTCAGGATCTGCCGCCAGGCGACGCGCCGCCTGATTTTTTAGGCGTGAGGGATGAGAATGAAAATTGGACAGAGGGCGCTACGCTGGCTGCGACGCTTGAGGATCACGAGTTAATAGATCCAAATCTGTCTGGTGAAACAATCTTATATCGATTATTTCACGAACGAGGCGTGAAAGTTTTTACAGAGCGCGCTGTCACAGAATTTTGTCGTTGTTCTCAATCGCGCGTTGAGAATCTCTTGCGCAGCTTTTCAAAGCAAGAGCGTATGGAAATGGTCGGAGACGATGGCGTAATTGGGGTGACATGTGAGTTTTGCGCCGCTCATCGGAGTTTTAACCCAGAACTATTTGACGAATGAGATGATCGCAATGATGTCGCAAGATGAAGGCTTATGAAATATGCGCGATGAATTTATTTTCACGCCGCCTGTGCAAGCCAGCGTTGCAATACAAGGAACAAGCAAACGTTTTCCTGTGCGACGTATATTTTGTGTGGCTTTAAATTATGCGGATCATGCGCGAGAGATGGGTAAAGAGCCATCAAAAGCTGCGCCATTTTTTTTTACCAAGCCCGCTGACGCTCTTGTAGAAGACGCGAGCTCTATTGCTTATCCGAGTCTGACTAAAAATCTGCATCATGAAATTGAACTTGTCGTCGCTCTCGCGCAGGGTGGTGTTGATATCCCAGTTTCAAGGGCAAAAGACTGCGTCTTTGGTTATGCCGCTGGCGTTGATTTAACGCGGCGCGATCTTCAAAATGAGGCGCGTCAACAGGGGAGGCCTTGGGATATGTCTAAAGGCTTTGATTATTCGGCGCCCATTGGCGCTCTTCGCGCAGCTAAGGAAATTGGCCATCCCGATCGGGGAAAGATCGCCCTCAGCGTTAATGGCGCGACACGGCAAAACGGCGATCTTTGCGAACTGATCCACCCTGTTCCGCAAATCATTGCGGCCTTATCTCAACAGGTGGCCTTAGCAGCAGGCGACTTAATTTTCACCGGGACGCCTGCGGGGGTCGGTCCGCTCAACCCTGGAGATTGGGTTGAGGGCGAAATTGAAGGGGTCGGAAGGGTAAGTTTTAAAATTACAGATAAGATTGGTTGCGCCAGCTAGCCATTCCCGGTTATTGGCTCCCTATTGGATCGCCGACGCGCGAGTTTCTCACGATGACGCAGCCGGTCGATCTCGACCCCGAAAACTGGGATGAATTCCGCGAAACAAGCCATCGCGCCCTCGATGCGATGATTGATTATTTGCGTGATGTGCGGACCCGTCCCGTCTGGCGGGAGCCTAGTCCAGAGGCGCGGGAGCGATTTGCGCGCGAGTTGCCGCTCCAGGAACGCCAATTGTCTGAAGTCCTTGCGGACTTTGAGCGCCACATAAAACCTTTTGCGACAGGCAATGCTCATCCAATGTTCATGGGTTGGGCTCAGGGGGCGGGTACGCCAGCAGGGATGATCGCAGAAATGCTCGCTGCGGGAATGAATGCCAATTGTGGCGGGCGCAATCATATCGCCATTGATGTCGAGCGGCAGATTGCGCGGTGGATGGCGCAAGCTTTCGGCCTGCCTTTAGAAGCAAGCGGTATTTTTGTTACCGGCGCTTCCATGGCCAATTTTCTATCCTTGCTTGTCGCGCGGGATGAAGCTTGTGGTCATAGCGATGTAAGACTTAATGGTCTCAGGGCGCTCAACACTCAGCTCATCGCCTATGCTTCTTGTGAGGCGCATAATTGTGTGCGTCAGGCCATGGAGCTTGCTGGCCTTGGAGCCCGACATCTGCGTCTCATTCCCTCAGATGAGAAGCGGGCGATGAAGGTTCAGGACCTAAGCGCAGCGATCGCTGCGGATCGCGCGGCAGGATTAACGCCCTTTATGGTTGTTGGCACGGCGGGAACCGTTGATACGGGCGCCATTGATCCGTTGGATCAGCTTGCCGATCTCGCTCATAGCGAAGATCTTTGGTTTCATGTGGACGGTGCGTTTGGCGCGCTTGCGGCCCTTGCCCCGCGTTTGCGGCCGCTAATTAAAGGCCTTGAACGCGCAGATAGTATCGCTTTCGATTTTCATAAATGGCTGCATGTTCCCTATGACGCCGGTTTTTTTCTTGTCCGAGATCCTCACGCGCATAAGCGCGCCTTCGCTGCAAATGCAGCCTATCTGACGCGGGCGCCGCGCGGGCTGGCCGAGGGGGAGACTTGGCCATGCGATTTAGGCGCTGATCTCTCGCGGGGTTTTCGCGCCTTAAAGACCTGGATCACAATTGAAACTTTCGGCGCGCAGAAGCTTGGTCAGTGCATTGATCAAACCTGTCGGCTTGCTCAGCTTTTGCAGAGTTGGATCGCTCAGTCAGAGCATTTTTTTATGCGTGCGCCTGTAACGCTAAACATTGTTTGTTTTGGGGTGAAGAATGATCCAGATGGAGCCTTGGCGCGAGAAATTGTGATGGAATTGCATGAGCGAGGCGAAGCGGCGCCGTCCCTGACAATTCTTGATGGTCAGCCAGCGATCCGCGCCGCGATCCTCAACCATCGCACGCAAGAAAAAGATTTAGAGGCCTTTATCCGAGTCTTGCAGCTTGCGCATAGTCGCGCGCGAAGCGAAGCGCCGCCTTTAACGGCGCTTATTGAGCCGCCGCATGGCCCTGGAAAAACGCGCTTGTCGCAAGACTGAAGCTTGCTCAGCCGTCATGTCTCGCGCATAAAAGACGGATCATGGCCGCTCTGCCCTCCAATCGTCGTCTTGCCGCTTCGCCCCGCGAAGCGCCGCAAGAACCTTTCAAGCGTGCTGTCGCTGGCGCGATGCGCGCCATGGCGAAGACGCCTGAACTGGATGTGGCGTTCGCTGCGGATCGACCTTCATTAGTAGTTGGACCCGATGGCGCGAAAGCGCGCTTAACAGAGCCCCCTCGTAAATTGGCGCCTCGCGACGCGGCTATTTTGCGTGGTCAATCTGACTCCTTCGCGCTCCGTCTCGCCTGCCATGACGAAATGCTACATCGCCGCTTCGCGCCAGAAACAGCGCAAGCTCGTGTTGCTTATGATGCGTTAGAGCAGGCTCGGGTAGAGTCCATTGGAGCGCGACGCATGGCGGGCGTCGCGGCAAATATTTCGGCAATGTTGGAGGATCGCTTCCAACGCGGGCGATCAGAGCAGATTCAAAATCGCGAGGACGCGCCAATCGAGGACGCCTTAGCCCTCATGGTTCGCGAACGCTTGACAGGTCTTGAACCTCCACCCTCCGGCGCTCGGATCGTGGAATTATGGAAAGATTTTATCGAAGAACGCGCAGGTCAGGATCTTAATCGTTTGTCTGGCGCAGTTGAAGATCAACGGCATTTTGCTCAAATTGTGCATGAATTATTGTCTCATTTAGAAATCTCTGCCGGCATGCCGCCTGAGGAACAATCCTCAGAAGAAGAGAGTGAAGAAACGCCACAAAATCCGGATGAGAGTCAGCAGGAGACGGAGGAGGATAGCGACGCTAAGAGCGCGGCAGACATGGATACGGCCCTCGCGGCGGAAGAGGCGGATCAAGAGGGTGAAAGCCAGTCTGCCGAGGCTCCCTATGGCGAGACAGAGCAAGAATCTGATAACGGCGATCTGGAGGAGGCGACAGACGCGCGACGACCCTCGACACAAAATGCCGAGCGCTCAGGCGCTGATTATCGCGCTTATACCAGCCGCTTTGATGAGATTGTTCGCGCCGAAGAACTCTGCGAGCTTGAAGAGCTCGATCGCTTGCGTAGCTATCTCGATAAGCAATTATTGCACCTGACATCAGTGGTGGGGCGGTTGGCAAATCGACTGCAACGTCGCCTCATGGCTCAACAAAATCGCTCTTGGGAGTTTGATTTAGAGGAAGGCATGCTCGACCCTGCGCGATTGCCCCGCGTAGTGATCGATCCGCAGCAACCCCTCTCTTTTAAGCGAGAAAAAGACACCGATTTTCGCGACACCGTCGTGACCTTGTTGCTGGATAATTCTGGTTCTATGCGCGGTAGGCCGATTACTGTCGCGGCGACTTGCGCAGATATATTAGCGCGAACGCTCGAGCGCTGTGGCGTCAAAGTAGAAATTCTTGGTTTCACCACCCGCGCTTGGAAGGGCGGTCAGTCGCGGGAACTTTGGATTAATGAGGGAAAAAAAGCCAACCCTGGACGTCTAAATGACGTGCGTCATATCATCTATAAGGCGGCGGACGCGCCCTGGCGTCGCGCGCGGCGTAATCTTGGGTTAATGATGCGCGAGGGATTGCTGAAAGAAAATATTGATGGCGAGGCCTTGGATTGGGCGCATCGGCGTCTGTTAGCGCGCCCTGAACAGCGTCGGATCCTGATGATGATTTCTGATGGCGCGCCGGTTGACGACTCAACGCTTTCCGTAAATCCGGGTAATTATTTAGAGCGTCATCTGCGCCAAATTATTCATGAGATTGAAACCCGCTCGCCCGTTGAACTGATCGCCATTGGGATCGGCCATGATGTGACCCGTTATTATCGGCGCGCTGTAACAATCGTCGACGCTGAAGAACTCGGTGGGGCTATGACGGAAAAGCTGGCGGAGCTGTTTAGCGAGAGCGCCGCGCCTTTTCCTCAGGCCTCTAGTCGCCAGGCTGCGCGGCGGTAAGCTCGGCTTTTTTCAGCCGAAATAAAAAATTAAAATTTTGTAAATTTTTTTGCAACGAATCGATTTCTCACGCGTTAGTCTTGAGCAATAGGTGAGATAATGGCGCCCAAAAGAGCGCTCTTTGCCTATTGCGAGTAAGGGGCCTCTGAATATGAAAAAATGGCTTGTGTGACGGCGATCTGCGCATTGGCCTCGTTGCCACTGGCATTCTGCGCGGCGCTGACGATCTGGGGCGCTTAAATCTCGGCATGGGAGGGATGCGGCTCCCGGCTTGATCTATATCGCTTCAGCAACTGGCCATTCGGTTTTAAATATATTTCCTTTAGTGTCGTGCGCTATCACGGTTATCTTCTTCGAGCCGTTTGGCGCGTAAGAAAACCTGAAATTTGGATCCTCTGAGAGGGAGATTCCGCCCTCCATCAGGAAAATAAGTTCCTCTCCCTGGCGAATCTCTATCCGATCAATAAAATGCGCAGGGATATAGAGCCGCGTGAGCTGATCGAGCTGCATGCCTGAATTATTAGGATGGCGCAGCATGATTTGGGCCTCTCGGCGCATTGGATCCGCGCTTTTAAATTCGCGATACCTCATTTCGCCCAAGTGCGCCTTTGCTTGCTCCTGATCCTTGACCGCCGGTGCGGAACACCCACCCGCAGCCTTCACGAATTTTGCTTGGGCGTGCAAGCGGCCATCGAGCGTCTCGGCGATGGCATGAACTGTTGTGTAGGAATTCACGCGCACGCGCGTTTCAATAAATCCGACCCGAGCTTTCGGGCCAAGCGTGAAATTAGCCGCCATTGGCATAGGGTTTTGATCAATCACAAGCATAGCGCTTTTGAGGTCTAAAGGACCTTCAAAACGCAGGCGCATGGGGACAATTGCTGCGTCTTCTGCACGCGCCGGCGCCTCAAGAGTGACGACCCCGTCATTTTCTGTGATGAGACGGTCTTGAAAAAGTTCTTTTGACAGACTTGGCCAGAGCTCTTGCCCCGTCGTTTGCGCATGCGAAGGCGTAGGTGTCCCCCAAGCGATAAAATTAAAGAAAAATCCCAATAAAAAGAGACGCAATCGCGACATCTTCGTTCCTTTGCGTTTGGCTGGTTAAATTTTGCCGATGGGGGCGCAGCTCATGTTGCTTTCCTGGATCAGGGCGTTTCCCACTCTAGTTCTGCGTATCCCGTGGTTGCATTGCGCGCATTATAATTTTCAAAAAGGCTCCATTTCGCCGCTTCATCTCGCCCTGCTGTTTTTACAGTTTCACTCACGCCGCTTCCTTTGCGAATGGCGCTACGCAGGTCGGCAGTCAATCGTAGCAGATAGGCGCGTTGGTCATTAAGGGCGTCGGGCCAGGCGGTGACCACTGGGCCATGGCCAGGGACAACTCTTTTGGCGGGGATGGCCGCTAATTGTTCAGCGACTTCCAAGAAACCCAACAAGCTTCCATCGACAACGGGAACGTGGCGAAGAAAGAGAAGATCGCCTGCGAATAAAGTGCCGCTTGTCTGATCCGTAATTGTTAGATCGCAATCGCTATGCGCGGTCTTCCAGGCGATGAGCTGAAGTTTACGATCGCCCAAATCAAGGGTTAATTGATCCGTGACCGTCAGGTTTGGCGGGATTATTTCAACCCCCTGCAGGGTTGATCCCATCGTTTCCTGAAACGCAGATAAATAGAAACTGCCCCGCGTAGCTAGAGCGAGCGGGAGATTTTTGTGACCGACAAAGGTGACGCCTGGAGCGCGAAAAGCTCCATTGCCAAAGGTATGATCTGGATGCGCGTGCGTATTAATGACATAGCGGATAGGTTTCGCCGTCTTTTCCCTGAGCGCCTGTAAGAAAGTTTTGGCCTCAATCAAACTTCCTCCCGTATCAATTACCGCAACGGCTTCATCTCCAATAATTGCGCCAAGATTTGCAATGCCGCCAAGATTGCTGGCCGACATCATCGCCGTCTCACCTTGATGGACAAGCACCCCTGGGGCGATCTCATCGAGTTGAAATAAATGCGGCGGCGGGGTCGTGGAGGCGGCGCTTTGATCCGCATGGCTCGCGCGCAAAGGGGCCAGGAGCGTTAGGAGAGACGCAAAGCCAAGCAATATTTTGAGCAATATGTTGATTTTCTGCATAATTTCAGGCTATTTTGACCCCTGGCGGTTTCCGATAGAGCGGTTTCTTTTTGCGATTGCGATTCAGCAAACGCCGACATATTATCCGGCCCGTTTCCGAGATAATAAATGTCTTTCGGAAGGGAACCGAAA